>NZ_JBJDNH010000003.1:0-169399 GCF_044900465.1 Klebsiella sp. NPDC088457
TCCACACATCATCATCAAAATTGACCAGCACTGTATATTCAAACAGTATACATCCTGAAACATACTATTCCAGAAAAAATAATTCCCTTGCGAACCCCACCAACAAAACCCTGGAGAATATTTTTATCAAATCCCTATTGACTGAAATTATTCTCTATCGCATAGTTACCCCATCCAAACACCACTATCAATGCACGGTGGTTGGTCGATGAAACGTTCGGCTACCCGGCCTTAAGGGACAACTAAACGAGGTGACGTATGGAGTTCAAAGATCTCCCCCTGAAGGTTCAGGAAATCGCAGCGCAGTGCCTGGCAGATAAAATCACTGTTATATCGGGGCTTGGGGAGAGTGGCGCCAAAAAAGAGCCCGCCAAGGAGCAGGCCCGTCAGGTGAAAGAAGCTTTCGTTGAGCTTTACGCCTCTCCGGCAGCATCTTCATCTCAATGTGATTGTGCTCAGAAAGGTAAAGGCCAGCAAACCAGTATTAACGTCGCTACCCACATAATTACCCCCCTTCCATGTAAGGGAGACGGCGTGGACCGCGTTTATCACGACACGATGGTTAAGGCGTTAAGAATCGAGCTTGAAAGGCTTAGGAGTCAGATCGCGGTGAATGAAATCGTTGCCAACTAAAGCAGCTGATGGAAGTAAGCAGGCGCTTTGCTCAAATTTACAGACAAAGATGTTTGCATCAACACCAGCACTATTAGCAATAGAGAAAGTTTGCTTAACAATATTATCACAATCCATTGTGCTTTTAAGAATATAGCCCTCTGGAATCAACCTGTAGTCACCGTCGCTATCCTTGGTTGTTTTTTGGTAATGGAAGTTAAGCATTAATTCTTCAAATTTTTTGGCCTGTTCGGCTGTAGCTTCAAATAGGCGAACGTGAATATAAAAATGGTCCATTAAGTTTCCTTGCTGGTTGTGTGAGAACTCCAGCATACCACCGAGCCTGAAGTGGTGAAAAGACAGGCACAAACAACAGGCTTTGCAATGCGGTGAATGCGGCTATGCGCACGCGGCACAGTTAAAGAAATACCACCTTGTTATCCCGGGTGGGGTGGAAAAGAAGCGCCGGCAGTCGTTGTTAACTGGCTACTGTCACCGGGAGGCACCCGGCGTCGCATTGTAAAGCCTGTTCAGATTAACTTCGAATGAGGGTAAGGAGATGATTAGAGAAGAAGAAAGACCAGCATAGCGCCAGTTCTGGAGCAAAGTTATCCCGTTTCTGGTTGCAGTCGTCGTAGTTAGTTTTGCGTGCTGGGGTGGCAAATGAGCAGAAACGGCATTCGTTCACTGGTTATCGTGCTGGCCGCCATGATTGTTATCTGGTCAGCAGTGTGAATAAAAATTCTGCACGTTGCGGGGGTGTTCAATGGTTAATTTTCTGCACAGCCCACTTGTACAGGCATCTCAAAGCAAACTCGCCATCGCTTACTTTATTGGTGATGGGGAAATGTGGTGCCAGGCTATGGCGTCAATGAAGGGTATTTACGAGAAAGAAAGGCACGCAGAAGACAGCATGTTCTGCGGCCGCGCAGAAGCACTGTCAGACCTGAACTTTCGGGACGTCGTTTTAAATTATGACATGTACGGAGATTTAATTTCCGTCGATGCTGACCTGCTTACAGCTCAATATAAAATAAACACTGAAGTTTCTTTTTAATTACTTAAACACCGAATTATTTAATGCCTTACCCGGCAGGGACTTTCACACCCTTAATTAACGCATCGGCATTAAATGGAGATAAAGACATGAAATGCTGTAAATGCTGTTCCAAGCCACTCACTGAAGATAATTCCATTACCTTCATGATTGGTAAATATAAAAAATATCCCGCTTATTTCTGCGCAGGTTCTGACTGCTACAGAAATTTCGTAAGAAAAAATGAAAGTATTGCCGATGTATCACGGCGGCGAGCGAATGAAGCGAAGAAGGTCCCCAAAAAAGCGGCATACCGCCCCTTCTCAAGAACCGGAAACTTCTTCTCATAAATGGCGGTGGAATAATGAAAGCTCTCTCTATACGCCAGCCGTGGGCATGGCTTATCGTCAACGGCTACAAAGATATTGAGAACCGAAATTGGGATACAAAATACCGCGGGCCGGTTCTTATTCACGCCTCCAGCAAACGGCCTACTGTGGCCGAGGTGAAAGAAGCTCGTAGCATTCTGGAGAGGACGAACGGCCGAGAGGTGGCGCTTATGATGCCTTCCGCCAACAACTTCCAGCTGGGCGGCATCGTTGGAGTTGTCCGTATCGACGGCACCACCAGAATCAGTGACTCGCCGTGGTTTTTCGGCCCGGTCGGAATTCAATTGAACTACGCGAAGCCGCTGCGATTCGTACCCATGAAGGGGCGATTGAGCTTTTTCCATACTGGCCTGCGGCCACACGGCGTATTCAATTTCCTTGTTCCTGAAGGCTATCAGGACGCGACGGAGGGGACTTTATGAGCTGCGGATATCAAGGTTATGAATTTGGTGCGCATTACCCGGACAGTCTTTGCTGTGATGGCTACCTGTGGGATTGCGACGCATACGAAGATGGCATGCTGACGAATGGTGGTGACATGCCTTGCCCTGTCTGTAATCGCAAGCAGTGGATGGCCTTCTACCGCGATGAAATCATTGAGTGCGGAATGATGCAGTCAGAGCGAAAGCATGGGCCTAAGACTGTGAAATACGGTGGCTTCCCTGAGCCAGTACGTGGTGATGCAAAGGCTATGCGTACTATTCGTCGCTGGCTGCTGCGTGGGTGGTATCAGGGTAGAAAATATGATGCGGAAGCGCATAAGGAGGCGCGCCATGTGCCAGGCGCTAATTCTTAAATACTCAAACGCCGACCCTGAGCAGATGCTGGGGCAACTTCCGATTGAAGAGGTGATTGATGCGCTGAAGGACCGACTGCGCAATGAAGTGATAGAAGAGGTGCGCTGTGAATTTAAGGACGAAATCGGCCAGCTTGAATATGAGCTGGAAAACAGCACCGACTTTGAAAGCGAGGCGGAATCGTGGGAGTGCGATGCTAATGACCTATATCGCGCTATTGAAAAAGCACTAATGAATGAAGACTGGGAAGATGCAAAGCTCACGTTACAGCGTGCCCTCCAGGATTCCCAAGCAGGCTAATCGAGTTCAAACAATTTGTCAGAAACACTGATTTCCAATAATCAACATTAAGCCGGGACACTGATTATAGTTTCCCGGCCCTGAGGTTACCTATGGCTCTTATTACCTTAAAAGAATGGAATGCTCGGCAGCCACGACCACGCAGCCTTGAGACCGTTCGCCGATGGGTTAGAGAAAGCAAGATTTATCCTGCGCCGAAAAAAGACGGTGTGGAGTATTTATTTCAGGAAACTGCTATTAAGGTTGATCCATCTCAGTCATCAACCAGCAGTCTGTTGCGGAGAATGACTAGTGGGAAGAAAAAGAAACCATGAGAGAAGAGATTTACCCCCTAATCTGTACGTCAGAAACGGTGGCTATTACAGTTATCGCGATCCGCGGGACGGAAAAGAATATGGCCTTGGCAGGGACCGCCGGCTTGCTGTCAGTGAGGCTATTCAGGCAAATATCGAACTGCTTGGAGATGCCGGGCACATCCCTCTTAGTGCAAGAATAAACCAGGAAGATTCAGTTACTTTTCATTCATGGCTGGAACGTTACGAGAAAATAATCACCTCTCGCGGACTGAAACCCAAAACGCTTATAGATTACGCCAGCAAACTAAGGTCAATAAAAGAGCGAATGCAGGACATTCCTATAGCAGAAATAACCACTAAACAAATAGCCATGGTTCTTAATGATTACGCAACCGAAGGAAAACACGCAATGGCAAAGCTGATTAGGTCGACTCTCAGCGATATTTTTAGAGAAGCCATAGCGGAAGGTCATATTACGGTTAACCCCGTTACAGCCACGAGAACCGCTAAATTTGAGGTAAAACGTGCTCGACTGACGGTGGAAGAATACCGGAAGCTTCACCAAGCTGCAGGAACACTCTCGACATGGGTGAATCTGGCAATGGATTTGGCGTTGCTTACCGGGCAGCGCGTCAGTGATTTGTGTGCTATGAGGTGGGAGGATATTCAGGAAGGCTATCTGTACGTTGAGCAGAAAAAGACCGGGGCCAAACTGGCGATACCAGTAGAGCTGAAAATTGATGAGCTGAGCATATCTCTGGAGGGGGTGCTGCAGAAGTGCCGTAAACTGTCAGATGGAAAAACCATCATCTCATCATCCACGGGAAAAAAGCTGACACCGGCAACGGTATCAGGTAATTTCAGGAAAGCCCGTGATCTATCAGGGCTTAATTTCTCTGGTGAGCCACCAAGCTTTCACGAGTTGCGTAGCCTGTCAGCAAGGCTGTATGGAAAACAGGCAGGTGATAGTTTCGCACAACAGTTGCTGGGGCATAAATCAGGCATCATGACTGCTAAATATCGTGATGACCGGGGGCGGGAGTGGAACAGAATAGAAATAGGGTAATGAATTTATTTTGAATGATTTTGAACTAAATAATATAACCCATTGAATCTAAAAAAGAAAAAAATGCATACACTTTAGATACAAAAGAGTATTAACTTTCCGGGTTTTTATGCTTTAGAATCGTTGGGTTTTGTCATTCACCGTCAGGTATGGCCACATATCTGTCATTAATCAGGGGATTGCTCAGTGGCGCGGCTAAACAAAATCGCGATATCGCTCTGTGCATTACTGTTTGCATCTATCTCATTTACACCACTGGCGCATGCTTCAGGGCATACGCACACCTCCGCTACGCCAAAAGGACATCAGGCGAAAGGCACCACCGAACGTAAAAAGAAAGCCAGCGGTCAGAAAACAAAATCCACAGCCAAAACCTCAAGTAAACAAGCCGCTACGGCCTCCCGCACCCGACACCCCACCCGCACGACCGCATCCAGCCAAACGGCGCTGAACCGTCAGGCCGCCGGCGGTACGAAAAAATGCGTCCTGCGTAAAGGCTATAAAAAGCAGTGTGCGAAGCCGCTCAAATCGGGCGCCGAGTCGGCCCAGGTGATGGCCAGCGTCCAGACGCAGTGCGTGGCGCGTAAAGGATACAAAAAGCGCTGTAAAACCGTTACCGTGACCGAAGAACAGCCGCTGACGCTGGCGGATGCGCATAAGGCCCGCGTGCAAAAAGCGCAGAGCACGGCGATGTCGAAGCTGATGGATCAGATTGGCAAACCGTATCGCTGGGGCGGAACCTCGCCGCGAACCGGCTTCGATTGCAGCGGCCTGGTGTACTACGCCTATAAAGATCTGGTGAAAATTCGCATCCCGCGCACGGCTAATGAAATGTATCACCTGCGCGATGCCCGCCCGGTGGATCGCGGCGAACTGCAAAGCGGCGATCTCGTCTTCTTTCGCACCCGTGGCCGCGGCACCGCTGACCACGTTGGCGTCTACGTCGGCAACGGCAAATTTATTCAGTCGCCGCGCACCGGTCGCGATATTCAGATAACCTCGTTAAGCGAAGATTACTGGGTTCGCCACTATGTCGGCGCCCGCCGCGTGATGACGCCGAAAACCATTCGCTAAGCCTCTCCTGCCGCGCCTGCGGCAGGCTATCTGGCGCGAACCCGCCGCCGGCAAAACAGACCGCTCCTGAAAAAAAGCTATATTTCACCGCCGTTAAGCGATGTACGCGCCGCAGATGCCCTTCCTTCCAGCGCGACCTGCCTCTGGTTTCCTCCATCTGACCTGTTCAATATAACCTTTATCGGAGTAAGGCTTTTCACTACCATCGGCAAGTGTTAGCATCCTTGTCACAATAAAAAGCTGTCGCACTCGCCGCGGCGAAGCGCAGTACACGCTGTATCCGGATGGTCATACATCCTTTAAATGTGAGAAGAAAACAAGAAGTTATAAGGAGAGTAACAATGTCGTTCGAATTACCTGCATTACCATATGCAAAAGACGCCCTCGCGCCGCACATTTCCGCCGAAACCCTGGAATACCACTATGGTAAACATCACCAGGCCTATGTCACTAACCTCAATAACCTGATCAAAGGCACCGCGTTTGAAGGCCAATCTTTAGAACAGATCGTGCGTACTTCAGAAGGTGGCGTCTTTAACAACGCCGCTCAGGTCTGGAACCACACGTTTTACTGGAACTGCCTAGCGCCGAATGCCGGCGGTGAGCCGGAAGGTGAACTGGCGGCAGCCATTGCCAAATCTTTCGGCAGCTTTGCCGATTTCAAAGCGCAATTTAGCGATGCGGCAGCGAAGAACTTTGGCGCCGGCTGGACATGGCTGGTAAAAAATGCCGATGGCAGCCTGAGTATTGTCTCCACCAGCAATGCGGGCACGCCGCTGACTGGCGAGGCTACGCCGCTGCTGACCGTGGATGTCTGGGAACACGCTTATTACATCGACTACCGTAACGCCCGCCCAGAGTATCTGGCGCACTTCTGGGCGCTGGTAAACTGGACGTTTGTGGCGGCCAATCTGGCGGCATAAATCGCCTACGCAGAAGGGTTGCCCCTTCTGCGTATCCCCGGTTACTGCCCGGCAAACGCCTCTTCAGGCTGCGAGCGGCCGCCGAACAGCACCAGCAGCAGCGCCACGCCGGCAATAATCGCCCCCATCACCGGGACAAAGGCATAGCCCAGCCCACCGGAAATCACCGCCCCACCGGCAGCCGCGCCCAGCGCATTGCCGAGGTTAAACGCCCCGATATTCACCGAAGAAGAGAGCCCCGGCGCTTCATGAGCGACGCGCATCACGCGCATTTGCAGCGGCGGTACCACGGCAAAGGTCGCCGCTCCCCACACCACCATGCTAATCGCCGCCCCCACCTGGGTTTGCGCCAGCAGCGGAATCGCCAGCATGATAACCATCAGCAGCAGCAGAAAGCCTTTCAGCGTGCCGGAAACGGAACGGTCGGCAAACTTACCGCCCAGGTAGTTGCCCAGCGAGAAGCCGACGCCAATCAGCACCAGCATCGCGGTGACGAACAGCGGCGACGCATGCGTAATGGTATGCAGCACCGGCGAAATATAGGTATAGAGGGTAAACATGGCCCCGGCCCCCAGCACCGTGGTCAGCAGCGCGGAAAGCACCTGCGGACGCATCAGCACGGTGAGCTCCTGTTTAACATTCGGCCGCTCGCCGGCGCTGCCTTTTGGCAGAGAGAACCACAGGCTGGCCATCGCCACCAGACCGAGGCCCGCGGTAGCGAGAAACGACATCCGCCAGCCGATGGTTTCACCCAGCCAGGTTGCCGCCGGAACGCCGCCAATATTGGCGATGGTCAACCCCATAAACATCGTCGCCACCGCGCTGGCCTGCTTGTGTTTTGGCACTACGCTCGCCGCAACCACCGACCCCAGGCCAAAGAAAGCGCCGTGATTAAGGCTGGTGATAATGCGCGAGATCAGCAAGGTCGTGTAATCCGGCGCCATTGAGGAGAGGACGTTGCCGAGAGTAAAGATCGCCATCAGGAAAATCAGCGCATTTCTGCGCGCGCGATGGGAGAGCAGTAAGGTCATCAGCGGCGCGCCGACCATCACGCCAATCGCATACGCGCTGATCAGCATTCCCGCAGCCGGAATAGAGACGTCGACACCTTTGGCAATGACCGGCAGCAGCCCCATCGGGGAAAACTCCGTCGTACCAATACCAAACGCGCCGATCGCCAGCGCTAACAGGGGAAAGTTGATTTTCATTCAATGACTCCAGCAGACCGTCCTCAGCGACGGCATCTCATCAGAAGTCAAAAGCATGACATCAATCACAGAAAAACAAAAGTAAACGGAATGGCAAAAGATTTTTGCAAAATTGATAATAATGGCGGGACGTTGGGGGAAAGAGCGCTCTCCCCCGGCAAAATCAGTGCAGTACCGCCGTCAGCCCGGCGGCAACAATGAGACCCAGAACAATAATCGTTGTGGTCAGCGAAAACTTCAAATCTGTATCCATCAATTTTTCCCCCTGTTATCCCCACATGAAAAGTGAGCTTGCTCATTTTTGCACAATATAGCGTAAAAATCTTCTGAGATTTAGGGTGATGCACATTTTTGCTCTTCCCCTTTGCCGCAAGATCGGACAAAATCCCACGCTAATTTGAAAGCGTATCGGCCATTGACCCCTTCCTGTCGTTCTGTGTCGTTTTCCCGACGTGATGCAATGTTGAACATTGTACTCAGGGTGTGTATAGGCAAACGTTTACGTACCGATAATCAGACGATCAGGTCAAGGTCTGGAGTGAGAAGTAATGGCAACAATTAAAGATGTAGCGAAGCGCGCAAACGTTTCCACTACAACAGTTTCACATGTGATTAACAAAACCCGCTTCGTTGCTGAAGAAACCCGCAACGCGGTCTGGGCGGCGATCAAAGAGCTGCACTACTCCCCCAGTGCGGTTGCGCGCAGTCTGAAGGTTAATCACACCAAATCTATCGGCCTGCTGGCCACCAGCAGCGAAGCGGCCTATTTCGCTGAGATTATCGAAGCCGTAGAGAAAAGCTGCTTCCAGAAAGGCTATACCCTGATTCTGGGCAATGCGTGGAACGATCTTGAAAAGCAGCAGGCCTACCTGTCGATGATGGCGCAAAAGCGCGTCGACGGCCTGCTGGTGATGTGCTCGGAATACCCGGAATCGGTATTGAGCATGCTGGAAGAGTACCGCCACATTCCGATGGTGGTGATGGACTGGGGTGAAGCGAAGGCCGACTTTACCGATTCGGTCATCGATAACGCCTTCGAGGGCGGCTATATGGCTGGCCGCTACCTGGTCGAACGCGGCCACCGTGAAATTGGCGTGATCCCCGGCCCGCTGGAGCGTAATACCGGTGCCGGACGGCTGGCCGGCTTTATGCAAGCCATGAAAGAAGCGCAGATTTCCGTTCCGGAAAGCTGGATTGTTCAGGGAGATTTCGAACCGGAATCCGGCTACCGGGCGATGCAGCAGATCCTCAGCCAGCAGCACCGTCCGACGGCGGTATTCTGCGGCGGCGACATCATGGCGATGGGCGCCATCTGCGCGGCGGACGAAATGGGCCTGCGCGTGCCGCAGGATATTTCGCTGATCGGGTATGATAACGTGCGCAACGCCCGCTATTTCAGCCCGGCATTGACCACCATTCATCAGCCGAAAGATTCTCTCGGCGAAGCCGCCTTCAACATGCTGATGGATCGTATCGTCAACAAGCGCGAAGAGTCGCAGTCGATCGAGGTTCACCCGCGTCTGGTGGAACGCCGCTCGGTCGTTGACGGCCCGTTCGTCGACTACCGCCGCTAACCTTCCCCACGGCGCCGGTTACTCCGGCGCCCGCAGCCACTCGCGGTTCAACGTTTCACTGTCGCCCAGATAATCCAGCAGCCACGCGAGCGCCGGCGAAGTATCGCTTTGCTGCCAGGTCAGGCAGCACGCCGCGTCCGGGAACGGATTTTCCAGCGCCAGCGCGGTCCATTCGCCGCGGTCGATCCACGGACGGGCAAAGTGCGTCGGCACCATCCCGACGCAGAGTCCCGCCGACAGGCAGGTCGCCGACGATTCCCAGTCGGGTACCACCACCCTTTTCTGATTGTCCAGTAGCCAGGTTGTGCGTTTCGGCAACGAGCGGGAGGTATCTTCCCTCACCAGCGACGGCCAGTTGCGCAACATATCATCGCTCAACGGGCCCGTCATCTGCGCCAGCGGATGATGGCTCGCCACCACGCAGTGCCAGCTTAGCATCCCCATATCGCGAAAGGCGTAGCGCCCGCCCACCGGAATCGAGCGGGTCGCACCAATCGCCAGTTCCACGCGTCCGTCGGCCAGCGCGTCCCAGACGCCGTTAAACACCTCCTGAAAAACAATCAGTTCGACATCGGGAAAGTGGCGATAAAAATCGACGATCATCTGCCGCATACGCGCCGGTTTAACAATGTCATCGACGGCGATCGACAGCTGCCCGCGCCAGCCGTTGGCAATCTGCTGACACTGCTGGCGGGTGATCTGCATTTTTTTGATAACAGAACGCCCTTCCTGTAAAAACCAGATCCCGGCCGGGGTGAGTTCAACATCGCGATGGCGACGTTCGAAAAGGGGAACCTTCAGCCACTCTTCGAGCTGGCGTACGGTGTAGCTGACTGCTGAAGGTACGCGATGCAGCTCCTGCGCCGCTGCGCTAAAGCTACCGTTGCGGGCAACAGCATCAACGACTTCGAGTGAGTATTCGGACCACATATTCTGCCTGCAAAATTTTTGAATGCATGTAGCAAATATTAGCGTTTCACAAGCCATTATGCACTCCCTACACTCTGCGGCATCAGACCGCATCTATAAGAGAATGTTATGCAACAACCTGGGAAAGGATTTTTAGTGTGGCTGGCGGGACTCAGCGTGCTGGGTTTCCTCGCCACCGATATGTACCTGCCGGCTTTTTCAGCTATTCAACAAGATCTGAATACCTCAGCGGCATCGGTGAGCGCCAGCTTGAGCTTATTCCTCGCCGGCTTCGCCCACGGCCAGCTGTTCTGGGGGCCGGTTTCCGACCGCTACGGCCGCAAACCGGTTCTGCTGTCCGGGCTGGCGATTTTCGCTATCAGCTGCCTCGGGATGCTGTGGGTGCGTGACGCCACGCTGATGCTGGTCCTGCGCTTTATTCAGGCCATCGGCGTCTGCGCGGCGGCGGTGACCTGGCAGGCGATGGTGACCGACTATTACCCTGCCCAGCGCACTAACCGCATTTTTGCCACCATTATGCCGCTGGTGGGCTTATCTCCGGCGCTGGCGCCGCTGCTCGGCAGCTGGTTACTCACGCACCTCGAATGGCAGGCGATTTTCGCCACCCTGTTCGCTATCGCGGTGCTGCTGATGCTGCCGGCCCTGCGGCTTAAACCGGCGAACAGGCAGCCCGGCGCCACTGCGCAAAAGCTGCCCTTCCTTGCCCTGCTGCGCTCCCGCGAGTACAGCGGTAATGTACTGATTTACGCCGCCTGCTCCGCCAGCTTTTTCGCCTGGCTGACCGGCTCACCGTTTATTCTGCACGAGATGGGCTATGGCCCCACCGCCATTGGCCTGAGCTATGTCCCGCAGACCATCGCCTTTTTAGTTGGCGGCTATGGCTGTCGCGCGGCGCTACAAAAATGGCAGGGAAATCAGCTGCTCCCGTGGCTGCTGGTGATTTTCGCCGTCAGCGTCGCGGCCACCTGGCTGGTTGGCCGACTGGCGGATGTATCAATTGTTGCGTTGATGGTGCCCTTCTGCGTCATGGCGATTGTTAACGGCGGTATTTACCCGATCGTCGTCGCCCAAGCGCTGAAGCCGTTCCCGCAGGCCACCGGCCGCGCCGCGGCGCTGCAGAACACCCTGCAGCTCGGCCTGTGCTTCCTGACCAGTTTGCTGGTTTCCGCGCTGATCGCCACTCCGCTGCTGACCACCACCAGCGTGATGCTGGTCTCGATTGCGCTGGCCGGGATTGGATACCTCATGCAGCGTCATACCGCCTGCCTGACGACGGAGTCGTCGCATGCATAGAATTATTTCACTGATGTTATCGTACAGTAATTAGCCTGCTAATATATTTTTATTGAAAGCCCGATATTAGCGGCCTATACTGGATCCGGCATCACATAAATAGAAAGTTTATTGCACTTAACGGGGGCAGGATGCATCCCGTTTCACCATGGAAGGCCTTTCGGCAAGGGTTATCACCCTTCCTCTGTTCTACGTCGGATAGCAGCTTCACGGATATTCCGTGAGATTTCTCACAAAGCCAAAAAAGCGTCTACGCTGTTTTAAGGTTCTGATCACTTGGGCGTGATGGAGAAGCTATGAGTTCATCGTGTATAGAAGAAGTAAGCGTACCAAACGACGACTGGTACCGAATTGCAGCCGAGTTGCTCGGTCGCGCGGGCATTGAAATTAATGGGCCCGCCCCCTCCGATCTCCGGATTAAAAACCCGCTCTTTTTTAAACGTGTTTTACAGGAAGGGTCTCTGGGGTTAGGTGAAAGTTATATGGACGGCTGGTGGGATTGCGAACGGCTGGATATATTCTTCCATAAAGTGCTTCGCGCCGGACTGGAAAGTCAGCTTCCTCACCATCTGAAAGACACGCTGCGTATCGCGAGCGCACGCCTGTTCAATCTACAAAGTAAAAAACGTGCGTGGATCGTCGGCAAAGAGCACTACGATCTTGGCAACGATCTTTTCAGCCGCATGCTCGACCCCTATATGCAATATTCCTGTGCTTACTGGAAAGATGCGCAAACGCTGGAACAAGCTCAGCAGGCAAAACTCGATCTTATTTGCCGCAAGCTGGAGCTGGAGCCAGGCATGCGGGTGCTGGATATTGGCTGCGGCTGGGGCGGCCTGGCTTATTACATGGCCAAAAATTACCAGGTTAGCGTGGTCGGCGTCACCATTTCTGCAGAACAGCAAAAAATGGCGCAACAGCGCTGCGAAGGGCTAGACGTCACTATTTTGCTGCAGGACTATCGCGACTTAGATGATAGTTTTGACCGTATTGTTTCCGTCGGGATGTTTGAACACGTCGGCCCTAAAAACTATGACACCTACTTTTCGGTGGTCGACCGCAACCTGAGCGCCGATGGCCGTTTCTTACTGCACACCATTGGTTCGAAAAAAACGGACCACAACGTCGATCCATGGATTAATAAATATATCTTCCCTAACGGCTGCTTACCGTCGGTGCGCCAGATTGCGCAGGCCAGCGAATCGCATTTCGTGATGGAGGACTGGCACAACATCGGGGCCGATTACGACACGACGCTGATGGCCTGGTATGAGCGTTTTCTGGCCAGCTGGCCGGAAATCGCCGATAACTACTCGGAACGTTTTAAACGCATGTTCAGTTACTACCTGAATGCCTGCGCAGGCGCTTTTCGTGCGCGGGATATTCAGCTCTGGCAGGTGGTCTTTTCCCGCGGCGCCGAAAATGGACTCCGCGTCGCTCGGTAAAAAAATCCCCCGGTAATACGGGGGATTTTTCTTTTATGCTGCTATGCTGCCGTTAATTCTGCGTTACTCTTCGCTGATTTTTTGCGCCGCTTCTTTCGCCGCCAGCACCCGCTCGACGGTATCCACCACCGCCTGAGTCTGCGGGTCGATCTCGATATTCACCCGGTCGCCGAGTTTTTTCGCCCCCAGCGTCGTGCGCTGGAGCGTTTCCGGGATCAGATGTACGCAGAAACGCGTCGGAGTGACTTCACCTACCGTCAGGCTAATTCCGTCGACGCCAATAAAGCCTTTATACAGAATATATTTCATCAGGGTCGGATCCTGGACCTTAAACCAGATCTGCCGGTTATTTTCCGAGGTCAGGATCTTGACGACTTCCGCGGTGGTCATAATATGCCCGGACATCAGGTGCCCACCGATTTCATCGCTGAACTTGGCCGCGCGCTCCACGTTGACCACGTCGCCTTCCTGCACCGCACCGAGGTTAGTAATACGCAGCGTCTCTTTCATCAGATCAAAACTGATGCGCGGTCCGTCAATTTCGGTAACCGTCAGACAACAGCCATTGTGCGCCACCGATGCCCCGGTTTCGAGGCCTGCGAGCATATGCTCCGGCAGCTCCACCACATGGGTGCGAAAATTGGGTTTTTCATCAATGGACACCACTTTAGCGGTCCCCTGCACAATGCCAGTAAACATGCTTTGCTCCTGTAGACTTTCGTGACGGTATCATTACCGTTATACCTGCCTGGAACAATAACAGCTGGTAAAAAAGGTTGCCAGCGCGCATCGTGCCCCTACCATTTTTTCACTGGCTTAATGGCGTATCCTCGCTACAATAGTCTGGCAAATCCCTCTGCTCTTTCTTCTTGCTGCCATCTAAGGCGGCTTTTTTAGTCGCAAAATAACAACAATATAAAAGGTGTTCACGTGCAGAAGTATTTTATTGAAGCGCGTCAGTTATTAGCCCTGGCAATTCCGGTGATCCTTGCTCAGGTCGCCCAAACATCAATGGGCTTTGTCGATACCGTAATGGCGGGAGGCTATAGCGCCACCGACATGGCGGCCGTGGCCATTGGCACCTCTATCTGGCTGCCCGCCATTCTCTTTGGCCACGGCCTGCTGCTGGCCCTGACCCCGGTTATCGCCCAGCTGAACGGCTCCGGGCGCCGCGATCGTATTGCCCATCAGGTGCGTCAGGGGTTCTGGCTGGCGGGGTTCGTCTCCCTGCTGGTGATGGTGGTGCTGTGGAATGCCGGCTATATCATCAGTTCGATGCATAATATCGACCTGGCGCTGGCGGAAAAAGCCGTGGGCTATCTGCGGGCGCTGCTGTGGGGCGCGCCGGGCTATCTTTTCTTCCAGGTCGCGCGTAACCAGTGCGAAGGTCTGGCGAAAACCAAGCCGGGGATGGTCATGGGTTTTATCGGCCTGGTTGTGAATATTCCGGTGAACTATATCTTTATCTATGGTCACTTTGGCATGCCGGAACTGGGCGGCATTGGCTGCGGCGTGGCGACGGCGTCCGTATACTGGGTAATGTTTATCAGCATGATCGCTTGGGTGCGCCGCGCCCGTTCGATGCGCGATATTCGCAGCAGCGAGGGGTTCAGCAAACCGGATTTTAGCGTCCTGAAACGCCTGGTTCAGCTCGGACTGCCGATTGCGCTGGCGCTGTTTTTCGAAGTGACCCTGTTTGCCGTTGTCGCGCTGCTGGTTTCTCCGCTGGGTATTGTCGATGTTGCCGGCCACCAGATCGCCCTTAACTTCAGTTCGCTGATGTTCGTTTTACCACTGTCGCTGGCGGCGGCGGTCACCATCCGCGTCGGTTTCCGCCTCGGCCAGGGCTCCACCCTGGATGCGCAGGTTTCGGCCAGAACCGGAGTGGGCGTCGGCGTCTGTATGGCGGTGATCACGGCGATTTTCACCATCCTGATGCGTGAACAGATTGCCCTGCTGTATAACGACAACCCGGAAGTCGTGCTGCTGGCTTCCCAGCTGATGCTGCTGGCGGCGGTGTATCAGATTTCCGACTCCGTGCAGGTTATTGGTAGCGGGATCCTGCGTGGTTATAAAGATACGCGTTCGATCTTCTTTATCACCTTCACCGCTTACTGGGTACTGGGGCTGCCCAGCGGCTACCTGCTGGCTTTAACCGATATTATCGTCCCGCGCATGGGTCCGGCAGGCTTCTGGTGCGGGTTTATTATCGGTTTAACCTCGGCGGCGATTATGATGATGCTGCGTATGCGCTTCCTGCAGCGTCAGCCCTCAAACGTGATTTTGCAGCGCGCGGCGCGTTGATGCCCTATACGGCACCCCATTGACGGGGGGCCCTTACTCCGGTTGATGTTGATTCAACGCGGGCCTAGCGCTTTTCTTAGCGCCTCCACAAAACATTTTATTTTCGTCGTCCTTCTGCGCCCGGCGGGGACGAGGACATGCATCGGACGCGAAGGCCCGGAGAATTCCGCTAAGACCTGCACCAGCCTCCCCTGTTCAACTTCGCCTCTCAGCACCTCCTCCGGCCCCAGGGTGATGCCATGCCCGGCGATAGCGGCATTCATCAACGCTTTCCAGTCATTTGAACGGAAGCGCCCGGCGGGTTTGACCTCCAGCGTCGAGCCGTCTTTGTCGAATTGCCAGCGGCAGGCGTTGATGGCCGACCAGTGACCGTAGACCAGGCAGGAGTGCCGCTGAAGGTCGTCCGGCGATTGCGGTTCACCGTGGCGCAAAATATAGTCGGGAGAGGCGCAGGTAATTAAGCGGTAAGGGAGCAGCGGCCATGCGACCATCGAGCTATCGGCCAGTTCACCGATGCGAATAATCACCTCAAACTCTTCTTCAATCGGGTCCACGATACGATCGCTGAGCGTCAGCTCGACCTCAACATCGGGATAACGGGCGAGATAATCGGCGATAAATGTCGATAGCGCATGGGAACCGAAGGTAACCGGCGCATTGACCCGGATGATACCCGCAGGGGTCGCTTTCATCTCCAGCGCCACCGCATCCGCCTCGGCGACCTCGGCCAGCACCACCCGACAGCGCTCATAGTAGCTCCGGCCGATATCGGTGAGCGTCTGCCGTCGCGTGGTGCGGGCGATCAATGCGGTCCCGAGGTGTGCCTCAAGCGCGGCCACGTGACGGGCGACCATCTGCGGCGATAGCCGCATCTGTTCAGCAACCGCAGCAAATGAGCCCGCTTCTGCGGCCTTGACGAACACCTTCATGCTGGTGAGCTGATCCATAATTCACTCATTTTAGTTGTTTATCATTCAACCATCTTACGATTTATCTTCTATGATGAGGGAATTAAATTTATTCACTCAGCGGGACAATTCGTCAGGAGTGAAAAATGAAGATTGGAATTATTGGCGCCGGTTTTGTCGGGCGGTCTATCGCGAAACTTGCGCTGCAGGCCGGGCATGACGTCATGCTCAGTAACTCACGGGGGCCGCAGACGCTTTTCAGTCTGCGTCCAATGATCGGTTGTCAGATTGGCAGCGCCAACGATGCCGCCGAATTTGGCGAGGTGGTGGTGATCGCCGTGCCACTCAGCGCGGTGAATGCGTTGCCGGTCGCCGGTATTAACAATAAACATGTCATTGATGCGGTAAATTACTACCCCGAGCGCGATGGCGAGATCTCCCGGCTCGATGCCGGGCAAACCACCACCAGTGAATTATTAGCACATATCTTGCCCGCAGCCAGAGTTACCAAAGCGTTTAACGCCATCCCAATGACGCAACTCGAAAGCGATGGCCTACCCGCCGGTGCGGAAAATCGCCGCGCGCTACCGCTGGCAGGCGATGATGAAGAAGGCAAAAACATCGCCGCCGCGCTGTATGAGGCGTTTGGTTTTGACGCGGTTGATGCCGGCCCCCTGTCCGAAGGATGGCGTTTTGAACGCGGCAGACCCGCCTATTGTGTGCGCATGACCCGCCAGGAGCTGCTGACGACGCTTGCGCAAACGACCCGCGGCTAAACGACATAGCAACCTCCGCTAACGCCTTCCTGTTAGCGGAGATTCTTATACTTTCTCTCCCGCCACAACCGTTGTACATTCCGTTACCTGCCGATACCAAACGCTCACTGAAGCCGCGAAAAGAGAAGCCTATAGTAGGTTTCAACAGCCCCGCAGTGGGGTTCACACTGAAGAAACATTTTCGAGGATATCAGAATGAAAAAAGTATTAGCTCTGGTCGTTGCCGCTGCTATGGGTCTGTCTTCTGTTGCTTTCGCTGCTGACGCGGCAAGCACCACTCCGGCTCCGGCTGCTGCCACTCACAGCACCGCTGCCAAAACCACCCATCACAAGAAACACCATAAAGCCGCCGCTAAACCCGCTGCAGAGCAGAAAGCTCAGGCGGCGAAAAAGCACAAGAAAGCGGCTGTAAAACCGGCCGCCGCGCAGAAAGCCCAGGCCGCTAAAAAACACCATAAAGCGGCGACTAAACCCGCCACAAAACCGGTAGCGCAGAAAGCTCAGGCAGCCAAAAAACACCACAAAACAACCAAACATCAGGCCGCTAAACCGGCTGCACAGCCGGCAGCGTAATGCTTGCGCGAAGTTGAGTTAATCATAAATCGGCGCTGCTTCAGCGCCGTTTTTTTTCAGGAGAGGACCATGCTGCGGCGCTACCGTTTTGAGCTCATACTGATCCTGCTGATCCTCTGCGCGCTTTTTACCCTGCGGCTTATTTTTAAATAACCCCCGGTTTTTCTCCATTGCGCAGGCGCTGACGCCACGCGCAAGCCGTTCTTACCGCGATAAATACCACCGTCTGCGCTTCCCCTTACCCCGTCGCTGAGAATTTCAGCGCGCCGCGTGGCCCGTGAGCGGCGCGCGCAACAGGGTGGGTGGATAAGAAATATCCTTTACCATCAGTAAAATATAGACAATATGCATAAAACTTCCGCAATCGCGTGAGATCTGAAAGAAAAGTGGCGTTTGCCTCTTGCCACAACCCCTCCCGATCGCTAATATGCGTCCCCGTTGTCACCACAACATTGCGTTCATAGCTCAGTTGGTTAGAGCACCACCTTGACATGGTGGGGGTCGTTGGTTCGAGTCCAATTGAACGCACCATAATGCGTTTATAGCTCAGTTGGTTAGAGCACCACCTTGACATGGTGGGGGTCGTTGGTTCGAGTCCAATTAAACGCACCATAATGCGTCCGTAGCTCAGTTGGTTAGAGCACCACCTTGACATGGTGGGGGTCGGTGGTTCGAGTCCACTCGGACGCACCATTCTTTATTCCGCAGACATTAGCAATCGTCTGCAGGCTATTGAAAGGTGTGATTTCTCCATACTTTCCTCTGCGTAATCCCCATAGAATCCCTCTGTTCCGCCGCGTTGAAATCCATTTTCATGCTACGCGAATATTATGTTTTGGTAGTTATGCTGCCGGCCAGACAAACGAAGGTCCTTCGGACGTTAGCCCAATATTTCACTGAAAAGTATAAGAGCTTCGCGAAGACGCCAGAAACCAGCCTCATGCCTGGCATCGTTCCAGTTGTAATGCCGGTTTCCGAGGTGATGTCAGGAGGATGAGCGTCTCCATCGGCGGTTTGACCTGCTGCGAAATCGATCGGCGCGGGGATGCGACGCTATCCAGACATCCCGACCCCGTGACCTGAAAAAGGCCGTCAGAGGTCACGTGAAAACTAATTCATGCTCAGTAAGAAACGAGTAAGGGAGCTCTTCTGATGATGGGGACATTCAATACCCTCATCAGGAATATAACCATGGGCTTTCCCCCCCTGTTTCTCGCCGGTCAACCGACTGTTACGCGGTTGATGGCCGCCGCTCTCGCCGGCGGGCTAGTATTCGCCTCCCCTACCGTCCTCGCCGACGAGGCAAGTTCAGAAAAAACCACCTGGGGTCTTGGCCTGGGCGTCGTCAATTTGCAGAAGCCGTATACCGGTGTTGATCGCGATACCAGCGTACTTCCCTTGCTGCATATCGAAAACAGGTACGTCCGCTTCTTCGGAACCACCCTCGAGGCTAAACTGCCGGGCCTGCAGTTCAGCGCGACGAACAGGATCAATGTCCGCCTCCTTGCCCGCTGGGGGGGGCCGGCTATGAGGCCGATGATTCATGGGCGCTGGAAGGCATGGCGAAGCGCAAAAGTGGTCTCTGGGCTGGCGCAAAGGTAGAGTGGCAGACCAGCCTGGCGAACATCAGCGCGGACTGGACGCACGATGTGGCTGGCAACAGCGATGGACAACGTTTCAGCCTGAATCTGGAACGATCGTGGCAACCGGGGGAACGTTTTACCCTCACGCCTCGTATCGGCGCGTTGTGGCATGACCACAGGTATGTTGACTACTATTATGGCGTGCGGGCGGATGAGGTCAGAAACGGACGCCCAGCCTACCGCGGCGAATCTGGCATCAATACCGAAGTTGGCCTGCTGGGCGTCTACCGGTTCAATGAGCGCCATTCGCTGATGTTTGACATCCGGGCCAGACATCTGGCCGCCGCCGTCACGGACAGTCCGTTAGTGGACCGTTCAACCGAAAACCGCGTTTTCCTTGGATATCTCTATCACTTTTAATGGGCAGAATCCTTTTAGTCGAAGATCATGAGCATCTGGCCAGACTCATATGTAAGGGATTAGCCAACGCCGGTATTGCGGCGGACGTAGTGGATCGCGGCGAGTTCACATGGCAGGCGATGCAACTGGTCTCCTATCAGGGGCTGGTGCTGGATCGCGGCCTGCCTGACGGGGACGGCGTGCATTTATTGCAGAGAATGCGCCAGGCCGGAGTGACCATCCCGTGCCTGATACTTACCGCCAGAGACGCGCTGCACGACCGGGTGGAAGGCCTGGAAGCCGGCGCGGATGACTACCTGCCAAAGCCGTTTGCCATGGCGGAGCTGGTCGCACGCGTCCGGGCGCTGCTGCGCCGCCCGTCCCTGAGCCAACCGCTGCAACCAGAGCACGGTGACGTGCAGCTTGTCCCGGACGCCGGCACGCTTCGCTGCGGCGTCGAAAGTATCCTGCTCGCGCCGGCCGAAGTGCAGATCATGCTGGCGCTGGTGCGCAAGCAAGGCGGGATCGTCCGCCGTAGCGCCCTGGAAGCCGCCGGCTGGGGATTGACCGAATCGGTAACGCCTAACGCGCTGGACGTCGCTCTGCATCGCCTCCGCCGTAAACTTAAGGCGATCGGTTCCGGTCTGCAGATCGTCAATATCAGAGGTCAGGGCTATGCGCTTCACCCCACCGACGTGGCTCCGTAGCCTGGCGTTTCGGATCTTGCTGGCCTACGTTGCTGGCGCGCTGCTGAGCTTCGGCCTGCTGGTCTTGCTCGGCGCCATTGCGCAAGAGCGCCTGCCGGGCATGGCCATGCCCGAGCGTACGCTCAGTCTGGCGCGGCTGCTGGCGTTCGACGGTGCAGGACGCCCTGTCGGTTTCCATAATAGCAGTGAGCATCCGCTATGGATCTACGACAGCCTATCCCAGGAGACAGCCTGGCGCGTGCTGGATGAAGACGGAAATGTGGCGCTGATGTCTCCCGGAGCAAAAAGCTGGCCCCGGGACGGCATGAGCAGCCGGCTGGAGAAAGGACGCTTCTCTGTTGAAAATAACGGCGTCGTACAAAATGGCGCCACCGAACGCATCGAACATGGCGGGAAAAGCTGGTTCGTCCAGCTGACGGTAAGCTCGCGCATCGTTGACTTCCTGCATCAGGAGTTCGCCATCCCGTTCATCAGCTTCGGCATCCTGGCATTTGGTGCGATCCTGTTATTTATATTTACTGTCTGCGCATACTTCAGTCTCAAATATTCCCTCAGACCGCTCAGGAAAGCATCCCTCGCCGCCGCCGAGCTCTCCCCGAAATCGCTGGGCGATAGGCTGCAGAGCGATCGGATCCCGCTTGAGATCGCCCCGCTTATCAACAACTTCAATGCTGCGCTCGACCGTATTGAAAAGGGATTCAGAATTCAGCAGGATTTTCTTGCCCAGGCGGCCCATGAGCTGAAAACCCCTCTGGCGCTGATACGCGCCGAGCTCGATCTGATGGAGGTGGGCCCTGATATTCGGGCGCCGCTGCTGGCTCAGGTCGAACACCTGACGCGCCATGTTCAGCAGCTTTTGTTACTGGCGGAAGCCAGCGAGCCCCTGAGCTACCATTACTCAGATGTCGATGTGGCGGAAAGCGTCCGTGATGTTGTGGCGTTCCTTGGGAGGATCGCGGACGAATCGCAGATCCAACTCTCAATAGAGGGTCCCCCGGCGCGATTGATATGGCGTGCGGACCGTGGCGCCCTGTTCACACTCCTGAAAAATCTGATAGAAAACGCCATTCAACACGCCCCGAGCGGCTCGGTGATAAGCATCACCCTCAGTGCGGACAGCATCTGCGTCAGAGACCGGGGGCCCGGAGCTGCTGCGGAAGAACTTCCGCTGCTGTTTACCCGCTTTTGGCGCGGAGCGCACCGGCGGGATCATGGCGCCGGCTTGGGTCTGTCGATTTGCCAGGAAATATGTACGGCGCATGGCTGGACGCTGGCTGGCGAACGGGCGAATCCAGGACTGCTAATGCGCATCGCCAGAGGGCGATAAACTGCCCCCCGTTCCCGGTCGTTCACGCGGTAAACCAGGGCTCAAGCGGGTCGGGATAGTGACGCCAGCCGCGCGGCCCTTCCGCCATTTCTTCGTCCGTTAGCAGGGCGGACGCCAGCCTGGCGCGCAGCGCTGCTTCATCCATATTCATTCCGATAAACACCAGTTCCTGCCGGGCATCGCCAACGCCATCCATCCAGTTTGCGAGGATGAACTTCAGCGACTCCGCATCCTCAGGCCAGCGTTCTCTGGGGACACTTGCCCACCACATTCCCCCCAGCTCCTGACGCGCCACGCCCCCCGCCTGTGACCAGCAACCGGCAAATTCCGCACGACTTGCCAACCAGAAATACCCTTTCGATCTGACCACGCCGGCCAGTTCATGCGCCATTACCTCGCAGAAACGGGCCGGATGGAAAGGCCGGCGGGCGCGAAAAACAAAGCTGCTAATCCCATACTCCTCCGTTTCCGGCGTATGCTCGCCGCGCAGTTCCTTCAGCCAGCCTGGCGCCTGAGCGGCATGATCGAAATCAAACAGCCCGGTATTCAGCACCTTATCCAGCGCTACCTGACCAAACCGGGAGACCACCAGTTTTGCCCGAGGATTTAACGAGCGCAAAATAGCCATCAGCTTTTCTTTTTGCTCGTCGCTGATCAGATCGACTTTGTTCAGGACCAGCACATCACAGAATTCAATCTGGTCAATGAGCAGATCGACCACGCTGCGCTCATCGCCTTCGCCCAGTGATTCTCCGCGTGACTGGAGGCTATCCGCGGAGTCATAGTCTTGCAGAAAATTGAACGCATCCACGACGGTAACCATGGTGTCAAGACGCGCCACGGTTGAAAGACTTTGCCCGTCATCGCCGGCGAAGGTAAAGGTTTCAGCAACCGGAAGCGGTTCAGAAATCCCGGTAGACTCGATAACCAGCTGATCAAAACGCCCTTCTTTCGCCAGGCGATGGACTTCCAGCAGGAGATCTTCCCGCAGCGTGCAGCAGATACAGCCGTTACTCATTTCAACCAGTTTCTCATCGGTACGTGAAAGTTCAGCTCCCCCTTCCCGGACCAGAACGGCATCGATATTGACCTCCGACATATCATTGACGATAACCGCAACGCGCCTGCCCTCCCGGTTGTGCAGAATATGGTTGAGCAGGGTCGTTTTCCCCGCCCCCAAAAACCCGGACAGAACGGTCACCGGAAGGCGCTTATCGCCCTGACTTGCTACGCTGGTTTCGGACATTGCCTTTCATCTCCTCGTACTTTATTGGTCGTTGGCCCACTCGTTTCGG
This sequence comes from Klebsiella sp. NPDC088457, assembly GCF_044900465.1. NCBI lineage: Bacteria > Pseudomonadati > Pseudomonadota > Gammaproteobacteria > Enterobacterales > Enterobacteriaceae > Klebsiella > Klebsiella sp. NPDC088457. The sequence goes on from NZ_JBJDNH010000003.1 coordinate 22,816, forward strand.
GCCGCTAAGCATGACTGCAGCGCTTTATTGTTATGTTATAACATAACAATAAAGATGCCAATATCAACCTTTCTATCCACGTGGAGGGGGGATGTGCGAGGATATAAACCCCGGTTGCTTAACGGCAGGAGGTCGCCGAAGCCCTGTACAGGAGATGCCGAAGATGGCGACGCCGGGGTCAAGACCTTAATCCATAACCATAGCCTGCGGCTCGGCCCCTTCATCCAGGCGTCTGGCTATTAACCGATGCCAACGGGGAAGGCATCGGCGTCATTTATCGCGAGTGTTCCGCGGTGTCATTGTGCAAATTATCATGGCCCAGGCCGCCAATAAACGGCAGACGGATACGTAGCGGCGTGAAATCCAGGCCGACGTTCAGCCCCAGCATGTTAAGTTCAAATCCCTCTTCAGCCCCCAGCGTTACGCCGGCGATACCGAGCACCGACACCTGCACTCCGCGCCCGGATGGCGGTAAGCCAATCGGATCCAGCAGCGAGCGAAAATCTTTCCCCACCGCGTTGGCGGGCAGATCCAGTTTAAGGGCGGGCACCTCGCGCCCAATATGGGCAATGAAAGTGTTACTGTTAGGACCCGGCCACGCGTGGTAGGTATCCGGCCACGGATAGGAGGCAATTGCCGCGACAATCTGCGGGATCATGGCTTCGGCCTCTGCTCCCCGGTGCTCCACCAGCAAACGTGGTTTCGCGCCGAACCAGTAGCCGTCCGGAGGGTTGCTATTATGGCGCACCTTATCCCCGCCTCCCCAGCTAATCACTTCGTAGCGGTTATACTCCGTTTCACCGGCGCGTTTATAGATGATCCAGGGATGCACCGCCACCACGCCTTTCCATCCCCAGGTGGGCGCAGCATAGACCTGCACGATAGCCAGGCGGACGTTCTGGTGGGGATCGGGCGCCAGACCCGCAGAGTCACGGCGGGCGGACCACCAGCCGTCCTGCGAACGCAGCTCCCGCTGATGCATCGCCTGGGCCAGGCTGACGCCAAGGGAGAGCAGGATGATGCAAAGAAGGCTCAGACAAACGATTTTTATGATCATGGCGACCCGTATTCAGTGAGGAAACATCCATAGGGGCGATTATTGTCCTGACGAGGCCGGGCAGCAATATAAAATGGCCAGATCATCGTCAATAATGCCTACACCGATGACAGATTTCAGCCTGAAGATCCGGTGTTAACGGGCGGCACCATTAAGCATCGGCTCGCGATATGGGAGTACAATTTCTCGCCAGTATAATTACTGAATCGGCCAGACATTGCAGTATTTCTTTGCCCTGCCCACAGCCACAGGTCGGCAATCACTTATCGTCGACGAAAGTCGGCTCTGGCAAAACCTGTGTGCTCTCCCAAAAGCAAGCGAAAGGTGAAAACACCGCAGAATCAGTGTCCACAACGCCACTTGCGGTTCGCATTCCCTCTGCCACTGGGCTATACCTTAGGCATCTTTATTCCCTGAGGAACAATCAAGATGAGCAAGAAAATTCTGATGCTGGTCGGCGATTATGCCGAAGATTACGAAACCATGGTGCCGTTTCAGGCGTTGCAGATGATTGGCCATCAGGTTGACGCGGTTTGCCCGGACAAGAGCAAAGGCGACTATATCATGACGGCGATCCATGATTTTGACGGTGCCCAGACCTATAGCGAGAAACCCGGACACCGCTTTGTCCTCAACGCCGATTTTGCCGCAGTAAAAGCACAGGATTATGACGCCCTGCTGATCCCCGGCGGTCGAGCGCCGGAATATCTGCGCTTGAATGACGAGGTGCTCAAACTGGTTCAGGCCTTCGATGCTGCACACAAACCCATCGCCGCCGTCTGCCACGGCCCGCAGCTTCTGGCCGCCGCTGGCATACTCAAAGGCCGGACCTGTAGCGCCTACCCGGCCTGCGCGCCGGAAGTACGGCTCAGCGGCGGGCATTATGCTGAAATCGGTATCGATCAGGCGCATGTCGACGGCAACCTCGTCACCGCCCCTGCATGGCCCGCGCATCCGCAATGGCTGGCAAAATTTGCTGAAGTGTTGCAGCAGTAAACTTTTATCACGGATCGATAAAACGACAACGGTGGACCGTCCCGCTGACGGTCCGTACGGAGGGCTGTTTCCTGCCGTCCGCGGGCAACAAAACCCCCGCCTGTTCGCCGCCGCGCCAGCGATTAAACTTTCAACAACCTGACAAATGACTATAATAAAGTATGACAAATGTCATTATTCAGGAGGAGAGATGAAAACCTGGGTTCCTGCACAGCAACCTGCCGATAAGGCGCTGTGGCGCTATGCCGGGCTACCGGCAAATCGGGGTATGCAGCTGATTGAGCTGTTGAGTATGGGATTGCCGGTCAGCGTTCTGGATAATATTCACGAGTGGACGGAAATGTCGAAAACCGACATCCTGCGCATCACCGGCATTAATGAGCGTAACGTTGCCCGGCGTAAGAGCGCGGGCGGTACGTTGACGCCGGGCGAAAGCGAACGTGTGGCGCGTTTTGTCAGGGTTCTGGATGCCGCCGTCGACTATTTTGGCAGCAAGCAGGCTGCCTACGACTGGCTGCAGTCGCCGGTCAGAGGGTTGGGCAATGTCGCCCCCATCGATCTGATTGCTACCGAGAGCGGCGCGCTGGAAGTGACTGACCTGATTGGTCGTCTGGAACACGGCGTCTTTGCATGATTTTCTATCGTCTGGTGAGCGGCCGTTACGCCAGCGAAGCCTGGACGGGAAGCGGGGCCAACCAGTACGGCGGACGCTGGAATCACCAGGGGCACCCGGCTGTCTATGTTTCCACCTCCATCGCTCTGGCGTCGCTGGAGATCCTGGTTCATGTCAAAAATGAGACTATCCTCAACCAGTATCAGCTGTATAGCATCGAGATAGCGGACAGTGAAGTGGAATCGCTCGATAAACAGTGGCTGCCGGATAACTGGCAGGAAAATCCGATGCCCGTTTCCACAATGGATCTGGGCACCGGCTGGCTACAGTCGGGCAGCGGCATGGCACTGATGTTACCCTCCTGCATTATTCCCTATGAAAACAACGCCATTCTAAACCCGCTGCATCCCGCTTTCAGCGAGGCCCTTGCCTCCGTGCGCCAGTATCCCTTTACCTTTGATCCCCGTCTCGCACGCGCCACGCCCCGCTGATGCCTCGGCTGGAATACGCCGCAATCAAGATTTATGCGGGGAAAACCTTCGCCGCGTCTTGCCAATCCGTCTTTATGGTTAAACCGTCGGCACGGTTCCGCCATCAATAACGTATTCCGCGCCGGTTATCGACGCCGCCCGGTCGGAGGCTAAAAACGCAATCAGGTTGGCCACCTCTGCGGGTTGTGCCGGACGACCAAGCGGTATTCCGCCTAATGAGTCCATGATGATTTGTTTACCTTGCGCATAATCGACCCCCTCCTGCTGCGCAAGCCGCTGCGCAAATCTGACCGCCGCCTCGGTTTCAATCCAGCCGGGAGCCACGCTCAGTACACGAACGCCCCTGGGGGAGACCTCTTTCGACAGGCTTTTACTGTAGGTGGATAGCGCTGCTTTGGCGGCGGCGTAGGCCGTGGTTGACTCCGCCAGCGGCATCACTCTTTGGATTGAAGAGACGTGGATAATCACCCCCTTCCCGCTGTTGAGCATGGGTGGAAGCAATAAACGATCCAGCCTGAGCGCAGGGAACAGGTTGAGATCCAGCTCCTGTTGCCACAGCTCATCGCTCAGCGCGGCAAACCCACCCGCCGGGGAGGAGGAGCCGCCCAGCATATGAACAATAATATCAACACCGCCCAGCTGCTCCTGCACCGCAGCGGCCAGTACAGCACACCCGCTCGCCGTGGAGAGATCCGCCGTCACAAATAGCGCATCAACAGGCGTGTCCGGCTGATGGCGAGCGCAGGTTAACACTCGCGACCCCAGCTGTCGAAACAGCGCCACGGTTGCCGCCCCCGCCCCTTTGGTTCCCGAGGTAATCAGTACGCGTTTTCCTTCCAGCGCCAGGAAATCAGTCATAAGCGATCTCCAGCTCATCGATCTGCTCCACCGTCAGGCGAAATAGATAGCCAGGAATGACTGGGCTACCGGGGAAATTTCCGCTCACCCTGGCGCGCACCTTCACCCTATCCCCCTGCGCGATCGCCTCAATAGGTTCGGCGACATACTGATATTTTTGTCTGGCGGCAACCCGCCATTCCCGGATGGCCTGCCGCCCGCGATAGGTATTCCCTTCATCCTTCACCACCGCATCCGGGGTGAAGGCGCTGACAACGCTGTCCAGATCTTCAGCCGTAAAAAAAGCCTGCACTGCTGATGGCATATCCATAGTGAATCTCCCGTGATTAAACTCTACGGCTTAACTTTAAGAATCCTTTATAATTTAAACAATCAGGACAAACCGGGATGCCATGATGAAGGAAATGGGATAATGTCGCGAATCACGCTGACTGATTTAGATGCCGTTATGGCCATCGCCCGACGGGGGACCTTTCGTGCGGCGGCGATCGAACTGGGGGTATCGACCACCGCACTGAGCCATATCATCGCCAAATTTGAAGCCGAAATGGGCGTGCGTTTATTTAACCGGACCACCCGCAGCGTGGGGCTCACCGACGCCGGACGCCTGTTTATTGATCACATCGGCCCGTCGCTACAGGGGGTTCATCAGGCCCTTGAGGTCGTCCGCTCCCGCAGTGAAACGCCTTCTGGCATCCTGCGCATCAATACGCCTCCGTTTGCCGCCCGCGCGCTTCTCTCCCAGCTGGTACTGGAGTTTTTGCGCCGCTATCCGCAAATGCAGGTGGATATCGTCACCGATGGTCGGCTGATCGACATCGTTGCGGAAGGCTTCGATATGGGAGTACGGGTCGCCAGCCTGATACCGGAGGATATGATCGCGCTTTCCCTCGGCAAACCTCAGCGCTATGCCGTGGTGGCCTCGGCGCACTATCTGTCGCACCACACACGGCCTGAAACCCCCGCCGATCTGCTCAATCACCCCTGCATCCGGGTGCGTCTACCCGACGGTTCCCTTTATCGCTGGCACCTCGAGAAGCAAGGAGAAGCGGTACAGGTCGACGTCCGCGGGCAGCTGACGCTGGATGAGGCGTCACTGGCACGAATTGCGGTACTGGAGCATGCGGGAATCGGTTTCTTTCTTGAGCAGGATGTCATCGAGGATATTCAGGCCGGCCGGCTCATCCGTTTGCTGGACGACTGGACGCCCCCTTTTCCCGGCCTGTGTCTGTATTATCCCGGCAGACGACATCCTTCCGCCGGGCTGGCCGCTTTTCTGGCGCTGGTACGGGAATTCACGCAGTCCAGCCGCCGTTAAGCGAACCCATTGGAAGCGCCAGAACAATGCTATAGCGTCGCCGGTAAATCCCCTCGCTGGCGCCAGGCCGCAAGTTCTTCATTAAGCCAGGCGATGAACAAAGAGGCATCCGCCTTCTTTGCAGTTTGCCGCGAGGTAACCAACCAGTATGGCCAGGGATAAGGGGCAGAGCAGGTGGTGACCTGGACCAGCTCTCCTCGATCTATCGCCCCCTGGACCAGGGAACGCCGCTCGAGCGCAACGCCATTGCCGAGACGAACGGCTTCCAGAACCAGATTCGAGTCGTTAATACAGAGTCCGCCAGCGACGATCTCACGCTCCAGCCCGGCATTCAGACACCAGGTTTTCCACGATTCCATAGAAAATATAATCTTACTGGCCGCCACCTCTTGTGGCGTCGTGGGCAGCGAGCCGCCGTTATAATGCGGCGCGGCCACCACAATCAGCTCGTCGGCAAACATATAGCGGCTTTCCAACCCTTCCCAGTCGCCTTTCCCCATGCGAATGGCGATATCCACCGCTTCCTGCTGCATGTTGGTGAGCGTCAGGCTGACCAGCAGCCGCAAGGTGATATGGGGATATCTGGCGCGAAAGCGATCCAACCGTGGCAATAGCCAGTGGCAGGTAAAAGAAGGTACCGCGGCTAAGGTTAACGTCGTCGTTCGCGGCTTAACGTGGACCAGACGAGTCGCATCAGCGATATGATTCAGCGCCTCGCGGACATGCATCGCATACAGTCTCCCCTCTTCATTAATCTGTACCCCACGCCCGTGACGAATAAACAATCTCACGCCGAGCATATCTTCCAGCACTTTAATTTGCTGACTGATCGCAGAATGGGTGACATGCAGCTCTTTCGCCGCCAGCGTCACGCTACCAAGCCGGGCAACGGCCTCAAAACTCCGTAAACTGGCGATCGGTGGGTAATCCGACATGAAGCAGCTCCTGATGTTCCAGATCCGGGACGTAAACGTTACCACAGCCCAGGGGTTAAACCTCAGGCGACGATACCGTCAGTCATTCTGACATCTCAGGTAAGAAATGCGTAATATTCGTTATCGCCACTTTAGCGTAATGTCTTTCTGCTTCCGGGGGCAAAGCGAGCCGTGAGATCCCTCCCCGGCGCACCTTGAACGACCCGGTATTCTCCTTTCAGAGACAGGAAAACAGGAATAATGATGAAACTCATTGGCATGATGGACTCTCCTTACGTAAGGCGCGTCGCGGTATCTCTGGTGCTGTACGGTGTCGAATTTGAACACCTGCCGCTTTCGGTGTTTAGTGCCGTTGAGCCCTTTGCCCAAATAAACCCGGTGGTCAAGGCGCCTACGTTGGTTTTGGATAACGCCGTACGGCTGATGGACTCCACGCTGATCCTCCATTACTTCGAATCCCAGGCGGATATGCAGCGTAAATTGCTACCCGTCATCGGTCCTGCGCTGGCCGAAGATCTGCAGACTCTGGGGTTGATTCTGGCTGCCAGCGAAAAAGCCGTACAGCATGTTTACGAGCACCACTTACGGCCGCCAGAGAAACAGCATCAACCGTGGATTGAACGCATCACCTGGCAGCTGCTGTCTGCCTGCCGGGAATGGAACGCCGCGCTGGAAAAACGCGCGCTCAACGCACGACTCGATCAGGTATCGGTTACCAGCGCTGTGGTATGGACCTTTATTCAAGCGATGATCCCCGAAGTGGTTAAGGCGCATGACTTCCACTACATTCTCGCCCATAGCGAAATAGCAGAAGCTCATCCGGCCTTTAAACAGTTTCCTCTGCCCTGAGCGATATGAAAGTGGAAAACTCATGGGGGCTCAGGGGCCCCCTTTTTATTACCCGGCAGCCGCAAGCCGACGGCGATGCACAGACCGCATGCATCCAGCTGGCTAGCGGCGGGGTTTTCGACCACACTTAAATCCGGCTCCCGCTGCTGTACCTCAGGCGCAGATCGCTTTGCCCGGTTAACCATCCGGCTGGCGGGAAACTGCAATGGAAGAACGCTTATCACGGGTGATTATGCATGAAGAAAATTGCGATTATCGGCGCCGGCCCCACCGGGATTTACACCCTTTTTTCCCTGTTAAAATATCAGCAGCCGCTGGCGGTGACGGTCTATGAGCAGGCACGTCAGGCCGGCGTCGGCATGCCATACAGCGACGAAGAAAACTCGCGCATGATGCTGGCCAATATCGCCAGTATTGAAATCCCCCCGATCCTCTGTCCCTATATCGACTGGCTGAAACAGCAAAGCGAGGAGCACCTTGCCCGCTATGGCGTCAGCGATGACTCGCTGCATATTCGCCAGTTTCTTCCGCGTACCCTGCTTGGCGAGTATTTTCGCGATCAGTTTATCGGCCTGATCGCCAGGGCTAAACAACAAGGCTTCCCGTTGACGGTGCATGAATCCTGTGAGGTCACCGACCTGCAGGCCACGGCAGAAGGCGTCAGGGTATGGGCGCAAGGTGAGCCGGTGGCGGAACGCTTCGATCTCGTGGTCATCGCCACGGGCCACGTCTGGCCCGCTGAAGAGGAGTCCACCCGCACCTTCTTCCCCAGCCCATGGTCCGGCCTGATGGATGCGGAGATCCCGGCGTGCAGGGTCGGTATCATGGGCACATCGTTGAGCGGTATTGATGCCGCGATGGCCGTCGTGGTTCAGCACGGCGAGTTTGTCGAATCCGCCGATCGACCGCTGCAGTTCAGGCTCAATCCGGCCAGCGAAGCGCTGAATATCGTCCTGATGTCGCGCTCCGGTATTCTGCCGGAAGCGGATTTTTACTGCCCGATTCCCTATGAACCGCTTGCGGTGGTGACGCCTGACGCGCTGGAAAAGGCGATTGCCGCCGGTTCAGCAGGTTTACTTGACCGGGTCTTCCGGCTGATGGCTGCGGAGATCGACCGCGCCGATCCGCAATGGAGCGCCGGCATCGCTCTCCCGACGCTGGACGCCGATAGCTTCAGCGACGCGTGGTTCCGTGAACGACACAAACACGACCCGTTTCACTGGGCGCAGGCCAACCTTATGGAGGTCGAACGCAACAAGTGCGAGAAATACACCGTCCCGTGGCGTTATGTCATCCTCCGGCTGCATGAGGCCGTGCAGGAGATTGTCCCGCATCTGGATGAGCGGGATAGTCAACGCTTTCGCGCCGGGCTCGCCCGGGTGTTCATCGATAATTACGCCGCGATTCCGTCGGAGTCGATCCGCCGCCTGCTGGCGCTCCGCGAAGCCGGGGTAATCCGTATTCTCGCCCTCGGCGAGGATTACCAGATGGCGATCGAAGAGGACAAAACGGTGATTACCACCCGGGAAAACCAGGCCACCTATGATGTCTTTATCGATGCGCGCGGGCAAAGAGCGCTAAAAACGAAAGATCTGCCCTTCCCGACGTTACGTGAGCAGCTGCAGGCGACCGGTGACGATATCCCGGACGTGGGTGACGACTACACTTTACAGGAGCCCGCGGAGGTACGAGGCCGCGTGGCGTTCGCGGCGCTGCCGTGGTTAATGCATGATCAGCCCTTTGTGCAGGGCATTACCGCCTGCGCCGAGATGGCTGAGGCCATGGCCGGAGCCATTTCCCGGCCGGCGTCCCGTCGCCGCAGGCGTTTGCCGCCGACAGAGCTGTGACCGCGAATCTTAACGCTGCCCGGGAGCCGGGTGAAAAGGATCGTGCTTATGATCCTCACTATCATCGCGTTTACGCGGTATTTCCCCCTGTTCGCGCGGGTCGTCTTTTGCCGGGTGGCTGCCGCGCTTCGCGGAATCATTAGCCATCAATACCCTCATTCATACCTCCGGTAGCAGCGTGGGTGATTGCGGTTGTTGATGAGCCGGCGGCAGGAAGCAGACATCGCAGGCGCGCGGGTCTCTAAAGCCCTGCGCCGGTTCCTCAACTAGACTTATAAAGCCTGGTTGCCAGGATTACTTTTCACAAGCTAAATGATTTACGCATAGTCTGAAACAGACTCGGTGGGCGCTTCGCGTGTGTTTCCTTACCGCAAACGAGCCGATGAGGTTTTTCTATGAATCAGGAAAAACAGGAAGTGCCGCGTATCTCGGAAAACGAACGCGCGCTGCGTTTTGAATATCAATTCCGCCGCTTTGGCGTGGTTCTGTTGACTTTCGTCATCATGGCCGCGTTGGCCGGCGTATTTTCAAACGGCTATTTCAGCGCGGCGAGTAAACAAAACGCGACCGCGACGCTCAGGATTCACTATCAACGCTTCGGCAGATTAATGAGCGCAATGGATATCAATATTGAGGTACAAAAGGTCACGGCGCAGCAGCTGACCATCAGTTTCGGCGATACTCTGCTGACGCGCTTTCAAATCGGAGATATTCGCCCGGAGCCCGATAAAATGTACAGTCGCGGCGGCACGCTGTATCTGGTTTATAACCAGGCGATGTCCCACCTTCCGCTCTCTCTGTGGCTGAGCGTCACGCCGCGGCAAGCCGGCAGGATGACCAACGTCGTGCGCATTAACGATCGGCCGCCGCTGTCCTTCAGCCAGTTTATTTATCCCTAGGAGGGATCATGGAAATGGTGCTCCGGGCCGTGACAATCTACATTATTCTGCTGATTGTATTTAAGATTGCCGGGCGAAGAACGTTAATGCAGCTGACCAGTTTCGACTTAATTCTGTTACTGATCATCAGCGAAGCCACCCAGCAGGCGCTGCTGTCTACCGATTATTCGCTCACCGGGGCGATGATTACGATTGTAACCCTGGTGGGCATGGATATTTTATTTGGTTATATCAAAAAACACTTTTCGCCGGCTGAGGATTTTCTTGATGGCGCGCCCGTTATCGTGGTGGAAAACGGCGTCGCGATGAACAGCAAAATTCAAAAAGTGAATATTTCTGTTGATGATATTCTGCTGGCCGCCCGGCAGCACCACGGGATTACCCGTCTGGAGAAAATAAAATATGCCATTCTGGAAAGTAACGGCCAAATTTCGATTATTCCAACCGACGACGGCTAATACCCTTTTCACGGCGGCGTCCCGATTGAAAATATTCCCGACTAAATGGCGAGAATCATCCGAAAATAGCGCTATCCGCCGCGCATCACCTGTTGGCAAACCTGCCCGGCAATCAGCGTATTAGCCCCCCATATACTGTTTTACCGCGGCGATTCACCATGGCGCGGGCGGCGGATGAATAGTCCCAATATCCCCCACCGCGCGCCATCCGGCCTATCCTTAAGGTTTTAGCGCAGGAGGACCGTATGAGCGATAACGCAACACTCACAGCCCAGTATCCCCAGCCCCCTTTTGCCGACCAGCCGCAAACGCCGCCCGGTTTAGCATCTGAAATGGTCCCTGTAGCGGATCACGGTGAGACCAGTTACCTTGGTTCTGCGCGGCTTACGGGGAAAAGAGCACTGATTACCGGCGGTGACTCCGGTATTGGCCGCGCGGTGGCGATCGCCTTTGCTCGCGAAGGCGCCGACGTGGCGATAAACTATTTGCCGGAAGAGGAATCTGATGCCCGGGAGGTGATCGCTCTGATTGCCGCCGAAGGGCGCAAAGCGGTCGCGCTTCCCGGTGATATTCGCAGCGAAGCGTTTTGCCAGGCGCTGGTTGAAAAAGCCGTCAGCGAACTGGGCGGCCTCGATATTGTGGTCAATAACGCCGGGCGCCAGCAGTACTGCGAATCGCTGGAAGATCTCGCGACCGCCGATTTCGACGCCACCTTTAAGACCAACGTCTACGCGCCGTTCTGGATAACCAAAGCCGCGCTGCGCCATCTTCAGGCCCATAGCACGATCATCAATACCTCTTCCGTGCAGGCCTTTAAGCCCAGCCCGATTCTCTTTGACTATGCGCAGACCAAAGCCTGCCTGGTCGCCTTCACCAAATCGCTGGCCAAACAGCTAGGGCCAAAAGGCATTCGGGTCAACGCGGTCGCTCCCGGTCCCTACTGGACGGTGCTGCAATCGAGCGGCGGCCAGCCGGAGGAAAAAGTCCGCCAGTTCGGCGCCGATACGCCGTTGGGCCGTCCGGGACAACCGGTAGAGATCGCCCCGCTGTACGTAACCCTCGCTTCTGACGCCTGTTCCTTCACCTCAGGCCAGGTCTGGTGCTCGGATGGCAGCGACGGAGTGTTGTAACGGCAATTTCCACGGTTAGCTTGCGATGAGAGGCCGGTAGAAAGGGCCTCTCATCGCGCTTAACGCTCGTTATCCACGCAGGCAGGCGAGATATTTCTGTGCGGAACGCTGTACCCTTTCATCCGCGTTTTCCGTCATATTTTGCCCTGCGAAGGCCCCGTACAGGCGGGCAAACTGCACGCCGGCCAGGCGCTGCATGATGTGTTCAATCGCCGACGCGGGCAGCGGCAGCATATTCGGGTAACTCCACATAAAAGAGACCGCGTCCGCCCCGGGGGTCACCTGCAGAATGTCGCCCACCAGCAGCGCGCCATCGCCCTCACGCCAGTGCAGAACGGTTCCCCCGGCGAAATGCCCGCCCAGCCGCAACAGCTGTACCGAGGGGCATAGCGCAAGCGCATCGCCTTCCCACAGACGAATCGCCGGACTATGGCGCACGATCCACTCGCTATCGCTGGCATGCAGATAGATTGGCGCGTCAAAGGCATCCGCCCAATCTTGCATGGTGGTGTAGTAATGGGGGTGGGAAATCGCGATGGCATGGATACCGCCGAGCGCAGTTATCAACGCCTGCGTGGCGGCATCGAGGTTGGCAATGCAATCCCACAGAATATTGCCCTGCGGCGTTCTGAGCAGAAAGGCGCGCTGGTTGATGGCGAACCGGGGAACGGTTGTAAGGCTAAACAGCGCGCGGTGATGCTGCTGCCAGGCGTTGGTATGACGGCTGATGAGATCCTCAAAGGCTACCCACGCCTGCCCGCTGGCCGGGACATACTGGCGCTCATCGTCACAAATCTTACAGCGTAAGATTGTGGCACTTCTTTCGTCATATGACGTGCCGCAGGTTTTACACAGCTTAATCATTCCCCCTCCTTTCGCAGCGATGGCAAAGCAGTAATGAGTATGGCAGATGCGCGGGTGATGGCCCGGCATGCCGAAGGCGACAGGAAAGCCACAGCGAAGATGGGAGAAGAGTAAAAAAGCGGGGCGCGGATACCCAGGGCTTCCCTGCCCTGAAGAGCGAAATTACGCGAAGTAGACGTCAGGGTTCTCAGACAGCGAGACGAAGGTCCCGGTATTCTTATCAAGCGCGCCGATGACGCCGCTTTCGATATCATAGACCCAGCCGTGCAGGCGCAGGGCCTTATCACGCAGGCCGACGGCAACCGACGGGTGAGTTTTGATGTTGTTCAACTGCGCAATGACGTTTTCACGTACCATGGCATTCACTTTATCGATTTCGCTATCCCAGGTTCTCTTTTCCACGACCGCTTTTGCCGCATCGGCATAGCGCAGCCAGTGGGAAACCGCCGGCATCGAATCCAGACACTGGCAGGTCGCGACCGCAGTCATCGCCCCGCAGTTAGAGTGGCCGCAAATAACAATATCGGTGACGGCGAGGGCGACAACGGCATACTCAATGGTCGCGGATACGCCGCCCGGTTCAGGGCCGAATGAGGGCACGATATTCCCCGCGTTACGAATGACAAAGAGCTGTCCCGGTTCCTGCTGGGTCACCAGTTCTGGTACCAGGCGACTGTCTGAGCAGGAGATGAAAAGCGCTTTCGGATTCTGGCTGGAGGCCAGGCTACGGAAGAGTTCTTTACGCTGCGGGAAGATCTCTTTCTGGAAGTTGAGGAAACCCTCAATGATATGTTGCATAGCAGTGTCTCTTTTCTCGGTATGAATTACGGTATGACAAAGATCACAGTTTGCTAGTGTAGCACCGCCGGGCTGAATGGGAATCGTTAATAAAACTGACAATTTTGTTGCGGTTTTAGCGCGAAAGAGCATTGAAGTGGAGCCGGCAGCCTGCCGGCAATATGTCGATCGAGCGGTCACGAGACGCCAGATGCGGCGGCGTTCCCCCCGTTCAGACGGTATAAATCCGGATATCGTGCTCGCGAAACGTGGCGCTATATTCCCGGCTGACGTTCTCTTCCACCACCAGCACATCGATGGCGCTACTTTCAGCCACCACGAAACGCGCCACCGCCGGGATCTTGTCTGAGGTCAGGCCGACGATAATCTCGCTGCACTGCTTAATCACCGCTTTTTTGAATTCACAATCGGCGTAGTCAAACCCGGTCAGGCCGGATTCCGGCGCCATCGCACAGCCGCCGATAAAACCCTGGTCAAACAGCACGCCCTGCAGCTGGGCCACCGCCGAAGTCCCGACGCAGCCACCCGAGGCCCGTTGAACCTGGCCGCCGAGAATCACCACGTCATACAGCGGTTTTTTCAGCAACGCCGCGGCGATTTCCGGTGAGTTGGTCACCACCGTCAGCGCCAGCTCCGCGGGCAAGGCCTCCGCCATCGCCAGATTGGTGGTACCGGTATCGATAAAAATGCAGCCTCCGGGTTTCACCAGTCTTGCGCATTTTTGCGCGATTCTGATTTTTGTTGCCGCATTTTTGTCTTTCCGCGCGCTGTAATCTCCGGCCTCCGGCAGGTTCATCACCGCCCCGCCGTAAACCTTTTTACAGAAGCCATCTTTGCTAAGTTCATGTAGATCCCGGCGAATTGTATGCTCCGAGACATTTAAGCGGATTGCCAGTTCCGCACAGACCACCCGACCATTCTCCTGCAGAATCTGGCAAATAAGCGCTTGTCGCTGCTGTGGGAAAGCTGCATAATCGAGCATTATAACTCCTGAAATAACCTTAACCGAGCAATAAAGAGCATGTTCATGCATTGCCCGGCGTCTGTCAACATACGCTACAACGAGGTTTACAATGAAAGTCGCCCACATCGCCTTATGGACCCGCCAGCTTGAACAGCAGGCCCGCTTCTGGACCGATTTCTTTCAGGGCCAAATCAATGAAAAATATTGCAGCCGGACCAACCCCGGTTTTACATCCTACTTTGTGAAGATCGGTGACGATATTGCCATAGAACTGATGAGCAAGCCGGGTCTCACCGAGGCAACGGCGGACAATAATCACACCGGCTGGGTCCATCTGGCTATTGCCGTAGGCGGTGCGCAGCAGGTCGACGCGCTGGCGAAACGCGCCGATGGGCAAGGGATCCTGGTCTCCCCGCCGCGGACTACCGGCGACGGCTATTATGAGGCGGTGATCAAAGACCCGGATGGCAACCTGATTGAAATTGTCGCATAGTCATTTCTGCCCCCCTACAGACCAGGAGCCCGCCATGCCTCACTATCGTCTTATTGACAAAGAAAACTGGCCTCGTAAAGACCATTTCGCGTTTTATCGCACCTTTGCCAATCCCGGCTTTAACCTCTGCGTGCCGGTAGAAGCGCAGCGCCTGTATGAATGCGCCAGGGACCGGCAGGTCTCCTTTTTCCAGCTGGCGCTGTATGCGCTATTACGGGCAGCTAACGCCGTCCCTCAGCTCAAACAACGTCTGCTGGGCGATGATATTATCGAATACGCTGAGATTTCAGTGATGACCCCGGTGATGACGACCCGGCAGGGTTTTCGCCAGGTCTGGTGCGACAACGCCCGTGATTTTTCCGCCTTTAGCCGGGCGGCAGCGCCGAATATTGCGGCGGCAAAAACCGCCGATCCGGCGCCGCTGCTCGTTGACGGCGAACATTTCTTCTGCGCAAGCTGCCTGCCATGGCTGCATTTCAGCGCAATCACCCACGCCGAATATTATGTCGGCGCCGCGGTGCCCGCCATCACCTGGGGCAAACTGAAAAACGGCCTGATCCCGGTCGCCGGCAAATTCAATCACGCCTTTGTTGATGGCCTGCATGCCAGCCGGTTCTTCGCCGAGGTCGAGACGGGGTTTGCCGAGCCGGACGCGCTCTGGCAACCGCTTCCCTGACGCCTTCACAATCTTGTGTCAGGCGTCAGAGCGGGCGCGGCACTACACGCCAATAGGTTGATAGCCTTGCCACTCGGGCTTCGCCGCGACGCCTGCCGCGTTGGGGGTCAGATGCAGATACCAGTCGCCCACCTTATCCAGCAGCAGGCAATCGTCGACCGCGGTTAAATTATCTTTATGCTGCTGTTGGGCGCCGCGGAGCAGTTTGTCCAGCGCTTTCTCTTTCGCCTCCCGCGCGTCGTGCGCCACGAACAGATCGAACTCATGCAGTTCCGCCAGCGTATCCGGGCGATAGCCGCCGGCATTGACGAAAAACAGTTTCAGGCCGCCGCTGGCGGGCTCTTTGGCTAATGTCACATCATAGCCATCGGCCCAGCGAATCCGGCTGTAGCCATCGACATGAATTTTATCGGCATCGCCGAACCAGGCCTTGCGCAGGGCCGGCCAGGCCTGCTGAGGGGTTTGCGCGACCACAAACTGAATGTCATGCACTTCAATATTTGATTTACCCGCATTGCCGCCGACATAAAACATAAACAGATTCATTTCGATCCCCAGATGGTCATTTCGCTATATATCACACTACATAACGATGTTTTCAGCAAGTTCCCTTCTCCGTCTGTCGTGAATGCAACAGCGCCGATGCACCGCAGTTGCCTTTGCAGCAGCGGCGCCGGCCGGTAAAAACATAACGCATTGATTTTAATTATCTAAAAAAAATCGTGAAGTTGGCACACCCTTTGCTATTTGTAGATATAACTTATTGGAATGATAGATTATTTAGTTATCTATTTTTTGCATATGCTATTTAGTTAACCACGAGAAATCAGTATGTCAGAGAGCAAAGAGCCTATCAGCTACACCCGCTATGCGCCGGACGCGCACGTCATCCGCAGCGATGAAGAAGCCATTGCCGTCGCCCATGAAATCGCCCGGCTGCTGCAACCCGGCGCCGCGGAACGCGACCGCAGCGGCGTGGTGCCGCCGGAAATTATTGATGCCTTTTCCAATAGCGGGCTGTGGGGGATTACGGTGCCGAAGCAATGGGGAGGTGCCGAGGTTTCCGCCGCCACGCTGGCCCAGGTGATTGCGATTGTTTCCGCCGCCGACCCGTCGCTCGGGCAAATTCCGCAAAACCATTATTGCCTGCTGGAAGACATCCGCCTGCAGGGGAGCGCCGCACAACAGGCCTTCTTTTTTGATCTGGTCTTACAGGGCCACCGCTTCGCCAACGCCCTCTCGGAGACCGGCGGTAAAACGGTGCTCGATATCCGTACCCGGCTGGAAAGGCGCGCGGAAGGCCTGTATATCAACGGGCGGAAAGGCTATTGCACCGGGTCGCTGTACGCCCACTGGCTCGGGATCCTCGCACTCGATGCCGACGATCGCGCCCAACTGGCGTTCGTCCCGCGCGACAGCGCCGGTCTGACGGTGGTCAACGACTGGGCCTGCCTCGGCCAGCGCAATACCGCCAGCGGCACGGTACTGGCGGAGGATCTCGCCGTGGCGCCGTTCCACCTGTTCCCGACGTGGCAATCCTATGCCACGCCAACTCTCGCCGGGCCGTTCGCGCAGTTGACCACCGCGGCGATAGATGCCGGAATCGCCCGCGCCGCCCTTAACGACACGGTCGCATTCGTGCGCGAATTCGCCCGGCCGTGGATTGATGCCGGCGTCGAGCGCGCCAGTGAAGATCCGCTCACCATCTATCATATCGGGCAGATCGATAGTCGGCTGGCCGCCGCCGAGGCGCTGCTGGAGCGGGCGGGCAAGGTACTGGACCAGTTCAGGCATACCCTGAATGAAGAGAATGTGGCCCAGGCCTCCATCGCCGTCGCCCGGGCCAAGGTCTTTACCACCGAAGTCGCGCTGGAGGCCGCCAGCCGCCTGTTTGAACTGAGCGGTACCCGCTCCACCAGCAGCAGTCACAACTTCGATCGCCACTGGCGAAATGCCCGGGTTCACACCCTGCACGATCCGGTACGCTGGAAATATCAGCTGCTCGGCAACTGGGTCTTAAACGGCATTCGCCCCCAGCGCCATGACTGGAACTGAGGTGGCCACCGTGCTGGAGTTTTTCGCCGATATCGACTGGAACGACGTGGCCCTCGCGGGCCTCGATACCTTAACCATGTTGGGCTGGTCGCTGGGCTTTACCGTGCTGATCGGTCTACCGCTGGGCATCGTACTCTATCTCACCGGCCAGCCGCGGCTGCTGCACGCCCCACGGCTATATCGCCTGCTGTCGTTCTGCGTCAACGTGCTGCGCTCGCTGCCGTTCATCATCCTGCTGATTGTGATGATCCCGGTCACCACCCTGATCACCGGCACCTCCCTCGGCGTGCAGGGCACCATTCCGCCGCTGGTGGCGGGCTGTGCGCCCTTCTTCGCCCGGCTGGTGGAAACCGCCTTACGCGAGGTGGACCACGGGTTGGTGGAGGCCAGCTGGTCAATGGGAGGCAATACCGCGCAGCTGATCTGGCACACCCTGTTGCCGGAATCGCGCTCAGGGTTAGTCGCTGCGGTGACGGTCACCGCCATCCTGCTGGTGGATTACACCTCGATGGCGGGCGTCATCGGCGGCGGCGGACTGGGGGACCTGGCGATCCGTTTCGGCTATCAACGCTTTCAGACCGACGTGATGGTCATCACCGTTCTGCTGCTGATCGCCTTAGTACAGATTTTACAGATGAGCGGCGATCGCCTTGTGCGGTACATGAGCCGCAAATAACAAAGACACGCTACTTTTCCAGGAAAAGACAATGAACAACATAGTGCAAAAGACCCTTATCGCTGCCGGGCTGCTGGCCCTCTTCTCCTTACCGGCGGCCGCCAACGAAACGCTGACCGTCGGCGCCACGCCGGTACCGCACGCGGAAATCCTCGAGTTCGTAAAGCCGGAGCTGGCCAAACAGGGCGTGGATTTGAACATCAAAGTTTTTAACGACTTTATTCAGCCCAACCAACAGCTGGCGGAGAAGCATCTTGATGCTAACTACTACCAGTACCGCCCTTTCCTCGATAACTACAACCAGACGCGCCACACCCAGCTGGTGCCGGTAGTGGGCGTGCACATCGAACCTTTCGGCGCCTACTCCAGCAAATACAAAACCCTCAAAGAGCTGCCGGATGGCGCCACCATCGCAATCCCTAACGATCCGGTGAACACCGGACGGGCGCTGGTGATGCTGAGCGATGCGGGTTTGATCGCCCTGAAAAACCCGCAAGATCCGCAGTCGGCAACCCGGGATATCGTCGCCAACCCGCACCATTTCAAAATTCGTGAACTGGAAGGGGCGATGCTGGCCCGCGCGGTCAACCAGGTCGATCTGGCATTTATTTTCGCCAACTATGCGCTGGAAGCCGGCATTGACACCGACAAGGCGCTGCTGGTGGAAAAAGGCAGCGATCTGTACGTCGAGTATCTGGTCGCTCGCCCCGATAACCTCAACGACCCGGGAATTCAGAAGCTGGCAAAAGCCCTGCATTCCGACGCGGTGCGCCATTTTATTTTGACCCGCTACCAAGGCAAAATTGTCCCCGGTTTCTGATAACCGGACGAGCCCGGCGGCCCTCGCGCTGCCGGTATTTCAAGGCTGACGGAGCTTACCAGCGTGACTTTAGAACAAACTGCGGTACCGCATATTCAGCTGACCGGTGTCGGCAAAGCCTATCCCAACGGCGTTCAGGCCTTGCAGGATATCGACCTGACGCTCTACCAGGGCGAAATTTTTGGCATTATCGGGCGCAGCGGCGCCGGGAAATCCACCCTGTTGCGCCTGTTTAATCGCCTGGAAAGCGCCGACAGCGGCGAGATCATCATTCACGGCGAACAGACGTTGCGCTATTCACGTACCCAGCTACGGGATCTGCGCCGCCGGGTGGCGATGATCTTCCAGCACTTCAACCTGATGGCGACTAAAACGGTGGCGCAGAACGTGGAACTGCCGCTCAAAATGGCCGGCGTTCCGCGCGCGGAGAGGCAGCGACGGGTGGATGAGATGCTGGAGCTGGTGGGTCTGAGCGCCCTGCGCGACAGCTGGCCGGCAAAACTCTCCGGCGGGCAGAAACAGCGTACCGGCATCGCCCGGGCGCTGGTCACCCAGCCGGAAATTCTGCTCTGCGATGAGGCCACCTCCGCTCTCGACCCGGAAAACACCCTCGCGGTGCTGAAGCTGCTGAAAGAAATTAACCAGCGCCTGGGGCTGACCATCATCCTCATCACCCACGAAATGGACGTCATTCGTACCCTGTGCGACCGGGTCGCGGTGCTTGAGGGCGGCAAGATCATCGAACAGGGCGAAGTGTGGCGGGTTTTCGGCAACCCGCAACATGACGTCACCCGCAGCTTGACCCGCACCTTGCATCATGGCCGCCCCGGCGAAAATGCCCCGCCGGTCGCCGGCTCCCAGCTGGTGACGCTGCATTTTGACGGCAGCAGCGGCTGTGAACCGAACCTGCAGCATATTGCTTCGTTGCTGGGTACCGGCGCCAGCCTGCTGCACGCCAGCTGTGAACAAATCCAGGGACGGGTCATCGGCCAGCTGCGCGTACGCCTGCCGCAGCCGTTTGACGACGGCACATGGCGCCAGCACGGCTGGGTGGCGGATCGCCTGACGCTGGGCATGGAGCCTGTGGTGGAAAATACCGCCACTTAATACAAAAGTGGCATTTTATTTCCACTTATTTACTAATGACGATTAGATATAAATCATATCTTTTCGTTGTTAGACAGGCCGGGGCGCGCCTCTTATCTTTCGTCATGAATTGTAAATTTAAACGCAATTATTTGATGAGGGAGCACTTTTGTCCAGACTACTGCACGGATTAAAAACCAAACAAACGCGATTCTCGCTTGCTCTTAACATCGCCCTACTGAGCAGCGCGGTAGCATTTTCCTCTGCAGCCAGTGCCGATGAAATCTTAAAAGAAGGGATCACCCCGGCCAGCGATGTCAGCCAGATCCCGGCCGCGGCTAAACTGCGCAAAGATACCGTCGTCGCCGGCATTTCCGAGCCGCAGGGGATCTTTAACCCCTACTTCTTCGTTAACGGCTGGGACGAAAACGTCACGAACGTCATCTTTTCACGGCTAATCGACTGGGATAGCCACGGCAACCTGGTGCCGGGTCTGGCTGAAAGCTGGACCGTGAGCGCGGATAACACCGTGTATACCATCAAGCTGCGGCCGAATCTGACCTTCAGCGACGGCTCGCAGCTCACCGCGGAAGACGTCGCCTTTACCCTCACCGTTCTGCTTGACCCGAAATATGACGGCGATATCGACATCACCCTCGCCAACATTGCCGGCGGCGCCGAATATAAGGCCGGAAAAGCGGACAGCGTCAGCGGACTGAAAGTCATCGACCCGCTCACGCTGCAGGTGACCACCACTCAGCCAGGGGCCACGACGCTGGCGAAAATCGGCGGCCCGGTGCTCTCCAAAGCCTACTATGGCCAAGGCTACCAGCGCGGCCAGCTTGACTATCTGCGCAGCCTGCATGGAAAACCGCTGGGGAACGGCCCGTATGTCTATGACAAATATATTCCGGGCCAGGAGATTCGTTTCCACGCCAACAGCCGCTTCTACCGCGGCACCCCGCCGACGCCGCGCTTTATCTATCGCGTCACCAACCCGTCGACCAATTTCCAGCTGTTCCAGACCGGGGAAACCGACTACGACGCCTTTACCTCGCGCCCGGATGATATTGAACAGCTGAAAATGCTCGGCTTCGCCAATATCAATCTGTATGGCTCCAGCGACTACAGCCAGGTGGAATTCAACGTCCGCCGCCCGGCGCTGCAGGACGCCAAAGTCCGCCAGGCGCTAATCTACGGTCTCGACCGCCAGAAGCTGGTGGATGTGGTGTACCAGGGATATGGCAAGGTGGCGATTGAACCCATCGCCCCCATCTCATGGGCCTATAACGCTGACGGCGTGAATCCCTACCAATACGATCCGGCACAGGCCAAAAAGTTGCTCGACGAGGCCGGCTGGAAACCGGGGCCGGACGGCATCCGCGTGAAGGATGGAAAACGGCTGGAGCTCACGCTGCTGGTAAGCAAGAAGGTGCTTAACGATGCGCTGATCCCCATCGCCAAAGAGAACTGGCAGCAGATTGGCGTGCAGCTGAAGCCTCAGGTTGTGGATTTCAACGCCCTGATGGCGCAGCGCAAAGCGGGCAACTACGACCTCGCCTCCTTCAGCACCAGTACGTTGAACGACCCGCATGACGGGGTATGGGACTTCTACAGTAGCGAAGCGAAAGAGTCGGGCTATCACAATCCGCAGGTCGATCGGCTGATTAACGCCGGCAACTCGGTGCTCGACGTCGAGAAGCGTAAACCGATCTACCACCAGCTGTATAAAGTGCTGGCGGAAGACCCGCCGGTTATCTTCCTCGGCTACCGCGAAATTCTCTCTGCCAGCAGCGCCCGGGTGAGCGGTTTTAAACCGGATATCTATAACGGTCTGACCGGCAGCCTGCCGGACGTGAAAATCGTCAAATAAAAACGCCTGCCGCCGGGGACTCCCGGCGGCTGATGTGAGAGTGTCATGAGAAATTTCATCCTGAGACGGCTGCTGCAAACCCTGCCGATGCTGCTGTTGGCCTCCTTTATCATCTTTATGCTGTTTGCCAAAACGCCCGGTGACTTTATCGACGGTAATATCACGCTGACCGCCGCCCGCGCCGCCGAACTGAAAGCCATTTACGGCCTCGACCAGCCGCTGTTCACCCGTTACCTGCACTGGCTCGGCCAGCTGCTGCAAGGCGACCTGGGGTTCTCCCTGCAGTACCAGATTCCGGTCAGCCAGCTGCTGAACCAGTACATCTGGAACTCCTTCCTGCTGGCGAGCATTGCGCTGGTTTTTTACTGGGGGATTGGCCTGACGGTGGGGATGGTGTCGGCCATGAAACCGAACTCGCTGTTCGACCATCTGGTGAGCGTGGCGGTTTTTGCCGCCATGTCTTTCCCGACCTTTTTCCTCTGCCTGCTGTTGATTAAGTGGTTTGCCGTCGATCTGCACTGGCTGCCGGTCGGCGGCATGACCAACACCGGCAGCGATGACCGCGGCTGGGACTATCTCCTGCAGGTGGCCGCGCATCTGGTGCTGCCGGTGCTGGCGCTGGTGATGCTGCAGGCCGGCAGCCTGACGCGCTACTTCCGCGCCAGCATGCTCGACGTGGTAAAGATGGATTTTATCCGCACCGCCCGCGCCAAAGGGCTGCGCGAACGGACGGTGATCTTTAAACACGCGCTACGTAATGCGCTGCTGCCGATTATCACCCTCCTCGGCTTTGAGCTGCCGGGGCTGTTTTCCGGCGCCATCATCACCGAAAAAGTGTTTAACTGGCCCGGCGCGGGGCACATTCACATCGACTCTCTGGCCGCCCGCGATTATCCGGTCCTGATGGGTTTTACCCTGTTTCTGGCGGTGCTCACCATCCTGGGCAACCTGATCGCCGATGTTCTGTACGCGTGGGCCGACCCGCGCATTCGAGTGAGGTCATGATGCTCAGCTCCCTGTTTTCAACACAACGCCGCCTGCGCAAAGCGGAGATCCCGGCGCTGGCGCAGATCGCACCATCGCCGTGGCGCCAGGCGTGGCAGACGCTGAAACGCAACCGGCTGGCGATGTTATGCCTGGTGTTGCTGGTGGTAATGGCGGCGTGGTGCGTGCTGGGGCCCATCTGGTCGCCATGGAAAGATGACGCGACCGACGCGCTGATGATTAACAAGCCGCCGGGCGCCGGGCACTGGCTGGGCACCGACTTCCTCGGTCGCGATGTCTATACCCGCCTGCTGCTGGCCGGGCGTATTTCCCTGATTATCGGGCTGCTCACCATGCTGCTGTCGGTGGCTTTGGGCTATCTGCTCGGCGCGGTGTCCGGCTATGTCGGCGGGCTGACCGATAAGCTGATTATGCGTCTGGCGGATCTGGTGATGACCATTCCCGGACTGCCGCTGCTGATTGTCGCCGGGGCGATGTTAGCGGAACTCGATTTCTCGCCGGACGCGCGGGTCTACATGGTGGTGATCATGCTGAGCCTGCTGGAGTGGCCGAAGCTGGCGCGGCTGGTACGCGGCCAGTGCCTGTCGCTTCGCGAGCGCGACTTTATGCTGGCCACTCAGGTGCTGGGGCTCTCCGCACGCCGCCGTCTGTTTGGCCACCTGCTGCCCAACACCATTCCGATCCTCGTGGTGATGGCGACCATGGCGGTGGCGAACGCCATTCTGAGCGAATCGGCGCTGAGCTATCTGGGGCTGGGCGTGGTGCCGCCAACCCCCTCGTGGGGCAACATGATGGACGCCGCCAACAGCCTGATCGACTTCCAGCGTCGGCCGTGGCTGTGGATGCCGCCGGGGGTTGCCATTTTTATCACCGTGATTGCGATTAACGTGCTGGGTGATGGCCTGCGCGATGCAATGGATCCCAAAATGAAACAGAGGCTGAAATGAGCGCGCCGTTAATGACTTTTAAACACCTTTCGCTCTCTTTCGCCGCCGGAAAACAGCGCGTACGGGCGGTACAGGATGTCTCATTCACTCTGCACGCCGGGCAAACCGTCGGCGTGGTCGGTGAATCCGGCTGCGGAAAAAGCGTGACCGCCATGGCGTCAATGGGGCTGTTGCCGCCCCAGGCGGCGCACATTGAGAGCGGTGAAATCCTCTTCGCCGGGCAAGACCTGCTGCGTCTGAAAGCGAGCAAAATGGCGGACCTGCGCGGTAACCAGCTGGCAATGATTTTTCAGGAACCGATGACCGCCCTGAACCCGGTATTGACTATCGGCGAGCAGCTTTGCGAACCGCTGATTCGCCACCGTGGCGAATCGCCGAAGGCCGCCTGGCAGCATGCCACGGATCTCATTAGCGAGGTGGGTTTAGCCCGCGCCGGCAGCCTGATGAACAGCTACCCGCACCAGCTCTCCGGCGGGATGTTGCAGCGCATCATGATTGCGATGGCGCTGAGCTGCCGGCCAAAGCTGCTGATTGCCGATGAACCCACGACCGCCCTGGATGTGACCGTACAGGCGCAAATCCTGCGCCTGCTGCGCGACCGGGCGCAGGCGCATCAGATGGCGATGATGCTGATCACGCACGACCTCGGGGTGATCGCGCAAATGGCGGAACAGGTGGTGGTAATGTACGCCGGCAGGGTTGTCGAATCCGGCCCGACGGCCGAGATCTTACGTCGCCCGCAGCATCCCTATACCCAGGGGCTGATCGCCTCGCGTCCGGTGCCCGGTGAACGACGTCGCCGCCTGTACTCGATTCCCGGCCAGGTGCCGGATCTGGCCGCGCTGCCGCCGTACTGCGCCTTTGCCGATCGCTGCGAACGCGCCAGCGCCCATTGCCGCCGCGCTATCCCCCCGCTACTGGGGGGCCACCGGCAGGCCGCCTGCTTTCACCCTACGCTCGCGGAGCCCATCGTATGAACCCTGAATATGTTATTGAAGTGGATGGCTTGAAAAAATACTTCCCGCTGCGCGATGGGCTATTTGGCCAGCAGAGCGGACAGCTGCGGGCGGTGGACGGCGTCAGCTTTAAGATTCGCCAGGGGACCATTTTTGGCCTGGTGGGCGAGTCCGGCAGCGGTAAAACCACCGTCGGCCGCACCCTGCTGGGGCTGTATGAAAAGACCGCCGGGAGCGTGAAATACCGGGGTCGGGAGCTGTCCACCCTCTCGCCGCGGGAGATGCAGGCGCTGCGCCCGAAAATCCAGCTGGTCTTTCAGGACCCCTATAGCTCGCTCAATCCGCGGATTCGGGTGGGCGATGCCATTGGCGAAGCCATGTTGCAGCATCAGCTGTGTAGCCGGGCCGAGCTGTATGATAAAGTGATTGCGGTGATGCGCATCTGCGGCCTGGCGCCGCACCATTACAACCGCTTTCCGCACGAGTTTTCCGGTGGCCAGCGCCAGCGTATCGGCATCGCCCGCGCGCTGATCCTCAACCCGGATTTCATTATTGCCGACGAGCCAATCTCGGCGCTCGATGTCTCCATCCAGGCGCAGATCATCAATCTGTTTTCCGATTTGCGCGACGATCTCGGCGTCACCTTCCTGTTTATCTCCCATGACCTTGGCGTGGTGGAACATCTGTGTGACGACGTGGCGGTAATGTATCTCGGGCAGCTGGTGGAGACCGCCGGCCGCGATACGCTGTTTGCGCAGCCGCTGCACCCGTACACCCGGGCGCTGCTGGCGGCGGTGCCGACGCTGGACCCGAACGGCGAACCGCTGGCCATCGTACAGGGGGAGATTCCCGATCCGGCGAACCCGCCTCCGGGCTGTCGTTTCTCCTCACGCTGCCCGCAGGCCAGCGATCGCTGCCGCCGCGAGATACCGGCGCTACGGGAGGTCGCCGCAGGACACCACGTGGCCTGCCATCAGATGTCGCCCGCTTAGCCCGGCTAAGCGAACGCGCGAGCCTGTTGAGCCAAATAAGGTAATTTCGCGATAAGCAAAAAAATACCAGTCAGCGGTGAAACTGACTGGTATTCCCCGTCAGGGGGAGCTAACGCAGCGGGTCGGCCTCAGACCGCTACTCTTCCAGGGCATAGGCAATAATATCGTCGCCCACGTCCGGCGAGTGGCTGGCGCCGCCGGCGGAAATCACCACGTACTCTTTCCCGGTCTTCGGTGATTTATAGATCAGCGGAGCGGCCACCGCCCCCACCGGCAGACGAGCGCGCCACAGCTCTTTACCGGTGGCTGAGTCCAGCGCACGCAGGTAGTTATCCTGAGTCCCGGCAAAGAAGATCAGCCCGGAAGCGGTAGAGGTCGGGCCGCCCAGGGTCGGCATTCCCAGCGGAATGTGCAGATGCGTTTTCAGCCCCAGCGGACCGGTATCTTCCACGGAACCCATCGGCACCTGCCACATCAGCTGGCGGCTGTTCAGGTCGATAGCGCTCATGGTGCCGAACGGCGGCGTATTACACGGCACGCCCAGCGCGGACTGCAGGATATCGATCCGCACGCCGCCGTATGGTCCGGCGATTTGCGGACGCACGGTCCCCATGAAGCCCGGAACTTCGTCAGTGGAGACTTTGTATTTCGCCATGTCCTCCTGACGCACCAGCGACATTCTCAACGGCATACGCATATCGTTAACAAACAGCGTGCCGGTCCGTTCATCAATTGAAATACCGCCCCAGTTCATGCCGCCCAGCAGGCTCGGCCACTCGATATACGGTTTTTCTGATGGCGGAGTATACATTCCCAGATAGGTCGACTCTTTGAAGTCAATACGGCACATCAGCTGGTCAAACGGCGTGACGCCCCACATCGATTTTTCCGTCAGCGGCTCTACGCCAAGCTGCGGCATCCCGGTAGAGAACGGCTGAGTGGCGGAGAGATGTTCGCCTTCAGCGCCTTCATGGGCGACCGGCCGCTCTTCCACCTGCGTCACCGGCTTGCCGGTACGACGGTCCAGCACATAGATTTGCCCGGTTTTGGTGGTCTGAATCAGTACCGGAACCTCTTCACCCTGGTCATTTTTGATGTGGAAAAGGACCGGTTGTGAGGGTAAATCGTAGTCCCAGATATCATGGTGCACGGTCTGGAAGACCCATTTTGTTTCACCGGTGCTGGCATCCACCGCCACCACGGAAGAGCCGTATTTCTCTTTAGCCGCGTTACGATCGCCGCCCCAGTAATCCGGCGGACCGTTACCGGTCGGCAGATAAACCAGGTTCAGCTCTTTATCGAAGCCGGGCACCGTCCAGACGTTAGGCGTTTCGAGGGTGTAGACGCGGCCCTTTTCCGGGTCGCTAATATTTTCCGGCTGGCCCACATCCCAGGCCCAGACGACTTTACCGTTGCGCACGTCAAACGCGCGAACCACGCCCGACGGTTCGCCGTGTACGATATCGCGTACCCAGCCGCCCAGCACCGCAATGTGTCCCATGATCACCGGCGTGGAGGTCGGATGGTAGCGTTTGCTGTTTTCGGTGTTATCCATCCCCTGTTTCAGATCGACGCTGCCGTGCGTGCCGAAGTCATCGCACAGTTCGCCGGTTCTGGCATTGAGCGCCAGCAGACGCGCGTCGACGGTAGACACCAGAATCCGCTGCGGACACTGCTGCAGCGCCGGGCTGGCCTTCTCTTGCGCGCTCAACGACGTATCGCTTTGCACGTCATAGTAGCCCACGCCGCGGCAGGTAACGTGCTCCGCGGTCTGCGCGTGCGGGTCAAAACGCCAGCGCGCTTTGCCGGTATCCGCATCCAGCGCGGTCACCACGTTTAGCGGCGTACAGGAGTATAGGGTGTCGCCAATTTGCAGCGGCGTGTTTTCATCCACCCCAATCCCCGGGCCGGTGACCCGACGGCCGGTGTGATAAGTCCACGCCACCTTCAGGTTCTTGACGTTCTCAGGGGTAATATCGTCATATGGCGCAAAACGGGTGCCCGACGCGTCACGGCCGAAAAATTCCCAGTTATCACTTTGCGCAGCCAGGGTCGGCTTGTTATCGCCGGCGGCTTTGACCACGCCATGATGAATGCCGCCATGCGGGTAAAATGCCGAGACCAGCGTCGCCAGCAGCGCGAGGAATATCGCCGAGGCGCTCCAGTTGGCATAGCGGACATGCGCGCGTTTCACCGGCAGCGTCGTGGCCAGCCACAGGCCGAGCATCAACAGCAGCGCGGGAACCACCAGTCGTGGAATCAGCCCCCAGTAGCTCAGCTGCACTTCATAGAGCGCCCAGACGAGGGTCAGCAGGAAGGTAATGATAGCGAAAGGAAGGACGTAGCGACTGCGGATGACGTATCCGACGGCGATCAGCAGATAGGCCAGGCCGGCCAACAGATACCAGGCGCTGCCGCCTAGCGAGAGGAGCTTGCCGCCCCAGAGAGTCAAAAACAGTCCAATCCCAAAACTCAGTACCACAAAGAGTAGTCGGTAAACGGTGAAGAAAATCCCTCTTCCGCTACCTTGTTGTTCGTCCATATCTCATCCCATACGACGTTAGTCGATATAACCAATGTATTTATTTTTAACAGTGTCTTATCAGAAAATGACCGGGCACTGACCACATAACATGCTGGTTGGACGCTCATGAGCCGAGCGAAGAACGTAATAAAGTATAAGGATATGTAAAAGTTATGTAAAACCATCCCGCATTAAATGTTTAAATTTTTTTAATTTATAAAAGGAAGTTGAGCGAGCAGAAAGGGATAAGTTGGGAGGAGAGTGGCGGGTCAACAGCCCCCTGTTGACCCGCCAGTCGCTTACTGCAGCTTAGTCGCGGGCGGCTGTGCGCTGATGTTTCGCAAGGCGGCCATCAGCTCCAGCTGCGCCAGCTCCTTCAAACTTTCACGTTTGATAAACTGGCTGCGATGCTTACTTTTTACTTCTTCAAGACTTTTCTTTATCTCATGCGGCGGTAATTTATACCATCCGCGGCGGTGCTTTTCGCCACCGAGTTCCAGCCACAGCTCGGCGTAACGGCTTTTCAGCCGTTCGCTTTTGACGTGAAAATCTGAGTCGATCGCATAGATCTCTTTAATATCGCAATACTGCAAAAAAGCGTACAGCAAAGAGATAATTAAATTTTTCGGCCGCGCACCGTGTAACTCTTTGGTCAGCACTTTAATTTCATCATTAGCAATATCCTTCCCGCCCTGAATTCCGCCAATATACGCCCGGCGATCTTCAGTACAGGAAAAACAGATGCTATAGATGCGTTTGTCACCCTGTAACATTAATAGCATCAGCTCGCCCTCTTCCTGAAAAGGCGAAGCCAGCAGCTTAACCGCAAGGTGGGTGCCGTTTTTCAACGGAATTTCTGCCACCGGCAGCCCGAAGTCCTGCACATTATACAGCTGCGGCAGCACCGTCGGACTGAAGGTTTTTTCTATAAAATTCAACGAACCATAAGCAATAGCCAGCTTGGTTCTTTTGGACATTTTTTTATTCAAATACGCTTTGAACGGCTTATCCTGGAAACTGACCAGCCCCTCGGTGGCGCCGGTCAATCTGGCGCAGACGTATTTATCACAAAGTTCTTGATATTCCTTATACTTTCCCCCTGCGAGAGGTATTTCTCTGCATTTTCGTAAGACCTTTTTATATTTGAGTTTAATTTGACAAATAAATTTATTATTTTTTCGCCATTCTTTGATGGCAACTGTTGCTGTTGGCGCCATTGATCAAGATCCATAGAATCAACCATAATCACGGCCATAATATCATGAATAGCCCAGGTCAACGCCTGATTGCCAGTTTGTTGTCCTTTCATTTAATAAGTAGCCAGATAATCATTTTTACGCATTCAAAATAATAATCATCTGTCAACTCTTATTATTAGCGGTAAACGCGAGGAGGCTGTCGAAATAACCGGCAACAGCACCAAATTATCGCTATGTGCGGTCGCCTGCCGGCCTGGGTTCATCCCCTGGGGGTTTTGTTCTATAATCTGCTGACGGTCAAAACTGAACTAAAGTGGGTAACTCATGGAAATTGATCTCGACAACCTGGTTTTCAGCGGTCTGGAAGAGGCGGAAGAGCGTAACGCCGAACGCCTTGAAGATGCTGACAAAAAAGCCGAGGCGATTGTTGCCGATGATGATTGCGGCGACGCCTGCAAAATCTGATTGCTGAACCGGCTAACCACGCCGGTTTTTTCTTCTGTCCCCTGTACCGGCAGCTCAAGCCGAAAAAGCCGCCTTCAACGTCTCCAGCAGCGCCTGAGCCGCTTTCGACAGCTGCATATGCCCGGCATGAATCACCCCGATACATTTTTCAATCGGCGGGTTATCGAGCGGCAGACACACGGTACCCAGCGCCTGCATTTGCGACTGGCATAATGCCGGTACGGCGCTGCCGCCAAGACCGCTGGCGACCATTCTCCCCACCGTCACCAGTTGGTGACTCTCCAGCGCCACATCCAGCTTACGCCCGCTGCGCGCCAGCTCCTCTTCAAGCATCAGGCGCACCGCCGAAGGCCGTTGCAGAGTGATAAAGTCGAGCGTCAGCAGTTCCTGCCAGCTTAGCCGGCGCCTGCTGGCCAGCGGCGACGCCTTCGGCACAATGGCGACAAAACGGTCAACCCCCAGCGGGGTAAACAGCAAATTGTTGGCTGGCGCCGGTTCGAACGCGATCCCCATTTCTACCCGACCTTCACGAACCATTTCAATCACCTGCTCGTTAATCACGTCATGAACCGTCACGTTGATACCGGCATAACGGTCGCGAAATGCTTTCAGCACTTCGGGCAGGACGTTCGCCGCAAACGAGGGCATCGCCGCCACCGATATTTTGCCGCGCTGCAGGGTGAAGCTCTGCCGCATCGCCTCTTCGACGTTGTCCCAGTCCGCCAGCAGCTGGCGCGCCATCGGTAAGAAACTCTCCCCTTCCTGAGTCAGCGTCACTTTGCGGGTGCTGCGCTGCAGCAGCGCGCCGCCCAGCACCTCCTCCAGGCCTTTGATGGTCAAACTAAGGGCCGGTTGCGAAAGATTCAGCCGCTCGCTGGCATGGGCAAAATTGAGAGTGTGAGCTACCGCTAAAAACGCGCGTAACTGTTTGACACTCATTCTCATTTCTTCACCCGTTAACTAATTGAAAAGATTTAGTTAACAATAAATTAATAAGAAAACCAAATGAGTGGGTCACAAATTCAAAATTAACAAATCAGTCAGCGCCGCCAATGATAACCCTATCGCAAGCCAGCAGAGGTGAAACATGGCAGGACTGGACAAGCGCGTCGCCAGCTACGAGGCGGCGCTGGAAGGACTAACGGATGGAATGACGTTGCTGGCCGGCGGCTTTGGCCTGTGTGGTATCCCTGAGAACCTGATTGCCGAAGTCAAACGCCGCCGGGTGCACGGGCTGACGGTGGTATCGAATAACTGCGGCGTTGATGGTTTTGGTCTCGGCCTGCTGCTGGAAACCCGCCAGATATGCAAAGTGGTGGCGTCGTACGTCGGTGAAAACGCGCTGTTTGAACAGCAGGTGCTCAGCGGTGAACTGGAGGTGGACCTCACCCCACAGGGGACGCTGGCGGAAAAAATACGTGCCGGGGGCGCCGGCATTCCCGGGTTTTATACCGCCACCGGCTACGGCACGCCGGTGGCGGAAGGCAAAGAAGTCCGCCAGTTCGCGGGCAAAAACTACATCCTCGAAGAGGCGATTCGCGGCGATTTCGCCCTGATTAAGGGCTGGAAAGCCGACTGGTACGGCAACGTGATCTATCGCCATACGGCGCAAAACTTTAACCCGCTGATGGCCGCCGCCGGGCGCATTACGGTGGTAGAGGTTGAAGAGATCGTGGCGCCGGGCGAGCTGCCTCCCTCCTCCATCCACACGCCAGGAATCTACGTCGACC
The DNA here is from genome assembly GCF_044900465.1 of Klebsiella sp. NPDC088457. Classification (NCBI taxonomy): domain Bacteria; kingdom Pseudomonadati; phylum Pseudomonadota; class Gammaproteobacteria; order Enterobacterales; family Enterobacteriaceae; genus Klebsiella; species Klebsiella sp. NPDC088457. The sequence continues at coordinate 54,390 of NZ_JBJDNH010000003.1, forward strand.
GGCTGATTGTCGGTCAGTTCGAAAAACGCATTGAACAGCGCACGCTGCGCGCAGGGAGCCGCTGATGATGTTGACTCGTGAACAAATGGCGATGCGCGTCGCCAGAGAGCTGCGCGATGGCGACTACGTTAACCTCGGCATCGGCATCCCGACGCTGGTGGCGAACTACATCCCGGAGGGTATCGACGTGATGCTGCAATCCGAAAACGGCCTGCTCGGCATGGGCGGTTTTCCGCACGAGGAACAGCTTGACGCCGATATGATCAACGCCGGCAAGCAGACCGTCACCGCCCGCAGCGGCGCGGCGATTTTCGACTCCGCCCAGTCCTTCGCCATGATCCGCGGCGGCCATGTCGATTTAACCGTTCTCGGGGCCTTTGAAGTCGACATCGAGGGCAATATCGCCTCGTGGATGATCCCCGGAAAGATGGTGAAAGGCATGGGGGGGGCGATGGATCTGGTTGCCGGGGCGCAAAACATCATCGTGGTGATGACCCACGCCTCGAAAAGCGGCGAATCCAAACTCCTGCCGCGGTGCACCTTGCCGCTGACCGGCGTCGGCTGTATCCGCCGGGTGCTGACCGATCTCGCCCTGCTGGAAATTCGCGACGGCGCCTTCGTGCTGCGAGAATACGCGCCGGGGGTCACCGTTGACGAGATTGCCCGTAAAACCGCCGGACGGCTGATTGTGCCGGACGATGTCTGCGAAATGCGTTTCAACTAAGGAAGCAGAATGAAAGAAGTGGTGATTGTCAGCGCGCTCAGGACGCCGATCGGCAGCTTTCGCGGCGTTTTCTCGACGCTTTCCGCCGTCGACCTCGGCGTTGCGGTGGTACAAGGACTGCTGGCCCGTAGCCAGCTTCCGGCATCGGAAGTGGATGAACTGATCTTCGGTCAGGTGCTGACCGCCGGCTGCGGGCAAAACCCGGCGCGGCAAACGGCATTACGCGCCGGGCTGCCGGTCACCAGCGCCGCGGTCACGGTCAATCTGGTGTGCGGCTCCGGGCTCAAGGCGGTACAGCAGGCGGTGCAGTCGATCCGCTGCGGCGACGCCCAGGTGGTCATCGCCGGCGGCCAGGAGAGCATGAGCAATGCCCCTTACCTGGTCGACGGCGCCCGCGCCGGACTGCGGTTGGGCCATACCAGCATGCTGGACAGCATGATTCAGGACGGACTGTGGGACGCCTTCAACGATTATCACATGGGGATGACGGCGGAAAACCTCGCCGACCAATTTGCCATTAACCGCCAGCAGCAGGACGCCTTCGCCGTGCAATCGCAGCGCAAAGCGGCCGCGGCGATCGAGGCCGGCCGCTTTCAGGCAGAGATTATCCCGGTGAGCGTCAGCCAGGGGAAAAAACCGCCGCAGGTGATTACCGGCGATGAACAGCCCCGGCCGAATGCCAGCGCAGAACAGCTGGCGCAGCTCCGCCCGGCGTTTCGCCACCAACACGGCACCGTCACCGCCGGGAATGCCTCCTCGCTGAACGACGGCGCGGCGGCAGTACTGCTGATGAGCGCCGACAAAGCGCGTGAGCTGGGGCTGCCGGCGCTGGCTCGCATCGTCAGCTCAGGGGTGGCGGGCGTCGATCCCGCGGTGATGGGGCTCGGTCCGGTCAGCGCCTGTCAGAAGGCGCTGGAACGGGCCGGATGGACGCTCGATGAGGTCGATTTAATCGAGGCCAATGAAGCCTTTGCCGTCCAGGCGCTGGCGGTCGGCGAGGCGCTGGGCTGGGAGAGCCATAAGGTGAACGTCAACGGCGGGGCGATCGCATTAGGCCACCCGATTGGCGCCTCCGGCTGTCGGATCCTCGTAACCCTGGTGCACGAAATGCAGCGCCGCAACGTCAGAAAGGGGTTGGCTACTCTCTGCGTCGGCGGTGGCCAGGGTATCGCGATGACCATTGAACGCTAACAGGAGTCACTATGTATAAACCAACGCTGGCGGTACTCGGCGCCGGGCTGATGGGCATTGGCATCGCCTGCCATTTTGCCCGCCACGGCCACCGGGTACGGCTTTACGATACCGACCCGGCGCGCGTGGCGGAAGTCCCCGCCGTTGTCACCGCCATTCTGAATGAGCTACACGATGCCGGCCAGTTTGAGGTCAGCAACGCCCCGGCGGTACTGGCGCGGCTGACCCCGACCACCGCCCTGAACGATCTGGCGGAATGCACCCTGCTGATTGAGGCCATTCCCGAACGCCTGGCGCTAAAACATGCGCTGTATGCGCAGCTGGAAGCGATTATCGCCGAAGATGCGCTGATTGCCAGCAATACCAGCGGCCTGCCGCCGGACCAGCTGGCCGAGGGGATGGCGCATCCGCAACGTCTGCTGATCGCCCATTTCTGGCACCCGCCGCACTTTATTCCCCTTGTGGAAGTGGTTCCCGGCAGCGCCACCCGTCCGGAACTGCCCGCCCGGCTCAGCGAATTTTTTACCGCGACGGCGCTGGAGGCCGTGGTCCTTAACCGCGCCGCGCCGGGTTTTGTCGGCAACCGCCTGCAGTTCGCCCTGCTGCGCGAAGCGCTGCATATCGTCCACAGCGGCATCGCCTCGGCGGAAGTGGTCGATCGGGTGATGCGCGCCTCGCTTGGCCGCCGTTACGCTATGGTGGGGCCGCTGGAGGCCGCCGATATGACCGGACTGGCGACGGTGCAGGATATCTGTCAGCACCTGTTGCCGGAGCTGGCCAGCGGTACGCAAATGATGGCCATGGTGGCGGAAAAAGTCGCCCGCGGCGATACCGGCGCCCGCAGCGGACAAGGCTTTTACCGCTGGGATGACGCCCGCACGGCCCGCATCCGGTCGCGCCGGGAACACCAGCTGCGCTATGCCCTGAAACCGTAACTTCGCGAACGGTACCCGACAATAACAAGACAAGTGAGGCATCGTGATGAGTGTTTTGATTGCCCTGGCCGCGTTGGCATTACTGATGCTGGCCGCCTATCGCGGATATAGCGTTATCCTTTTTGCGCCGATCGCCGCCCTCGGGGCGGTATTGTTGACCGACCCCGGCGCGGTCGGCCCCACCTTCACCGGCCTGTTCATGGAAAAAATGGTCGGTTTTGTGAAGCTGTACTTCCCGGTATTTCTGCTGGGCGCGGTCTTCGGCAAGCTGATTGAACTCTCGGGATTCTCCCGCTCCATCGTTGCCGCCGCCATTCAGATCCTCGGCCGGCGTCACGCCATTCCGGTGATTGTGCTGGTTTGCGCCCTGTTAACCTACGGCGGGGTATCGCTGTTTGTCGTGGCCTTCGCGGTCTACCCGTTCGCCGCTGAACTATTTCGCCAGAGCGGAATACCGAAGAGACTGATTCCGGCAACCGTGGCCCTGGGCGCCTTTTCATTCACCATGGATGCGCTGCCCGGCACGCCGCAGATCCAGAATATTATTCCCACCAGCTTCTTCGGCACCAACGCCTGGGCAGCCCCGTGGCTGGGGTTGATCGGTTCACTGTTTATCATCACGTTGGGTCTGCTATGGCTTGAGCGCCAGCGGCGTAAAGCCCAGGCCAACGCTGAAGGCTACGGTACCAATTTGCAAAACGAGCCGGATACGCCGGATAACATTAACCTGCCTCATCCGCTGATTGCGATTGCGCCCCTGCTGCTGGTTGGCGTCCTGAACCTGCTGTTTACCCGCTGGATCCCGCGGTGGTATGGCGCCAGCCACCAACTGGTCCTGCCGGGGCTGGCGACGCCGATCGTCACGGAAGTCGGCAAAATCACCGCTATCTGGGCGGTGGAAGCGGCGCTGCTTGCCGGTATTTTCGTCGTGCTGCTGTTCGGCTTTCGCAATATTCGCGGCCGTCTCGCCGAGGGAAGCCGTACCGCCGTGAGCGGAGCGATCCTCGCGGCGATGAATACCGCCTCGGAATACGGTTTCGGCGCGGTGATTGCCGCGCTTCCCGGCTTCCTGGTATTGTCCAAAGCGCTGACCGCCATTCCCAACCCGTTGTTAAATGAAGCAATTAGCGTCACCGTACTGGCGGGGATTACCGGCTCGGCATCCGGCGGCATGAGCATCGCGCTGGCGGCAATGTCGGATACTTTTGTCGCCGCCGCCCACGCCGCCCATATTCCGCTTGAGGTATTGCATCGCGTGGCGTCGATGGCCAGCGGCGGCATGGACACATTACCGCACAATGGCGCGGTGATTACCCTGCTGGCGATCACCGGCCTGAGCCACCGTCAGGCCTACGGCGGCATCTTTGCGATTACCCTGATCAAGAGTCTGGCGGTCCTGTTTGTCATCGCGATCTTCTATTTAACCGGTATCGTTTAACCGGTATGACTAAGGAAAATACAATGAATCTGAACGGTAAAGTGGCGCTGGTCACCGGCTCGACGAGCGGTATTGGTTTAGGCATTGCCAAAGTGCTGGCACAGGCCGGCGCGCAGCTGATTCTCAACGGTTTTGGCGACAGCGCTGCTGCGAGTTCGGAGGTCGCCCGGGCGGGAACCGCGCCGGGTTATCACGATGCCGACCTGCGTGATGTGCAGCAGATTGAAGCGATGATGGCCTACGCACAAGCCGAATTTGGCGGCGTCGATATCGTGATTAATAACGCCGGGATCCAGCATGTGGCGCCGGTGGAGAGTTTTGCGGTGGAGAAGTGGAACGATATTATCGCCATTAACCTGTCGAGCGTTTTTCACACCAGCCGCCTGGCGCTGCCCGGCATGCGGGCGCGCAACTGGGGGCGCATTATTAATATCGCCTCGGTTCACGGCCTGGTGGCGTCAAAGGATAAGTCGGCCTACGTGGCGGCCAAGCACGGCGTGGTGGGCTTTACTAAAACGCTGGCGCTGGAGACCGCGAGAACCGGCATCACCTGCAACGCGATTTGCCCCGGCTGGGTATTAACGCCGCTGGTGCAGCAGCAGATCGATAAGCGCATCAGCGAAGGGGCGAAACCAGAGGACGCCCGCGCGCAGCTGCTGGCGGAAAAACAGCCCGCGGGCGAGTTTGTGACGCCGCAGCAACTGGGCGAGCTGGCGCTGTTTTTGTGCAGCGAGGGGGCCGCTCAGGTCCGCGGCGCGGCGTGGAACATGGACGGCGGCTGGATCGCGCAATAACCGCCCCCTCTCAGGAGGAACCTGTTCCTCCTGAGAAACGCAGCCCGTTTCCCTCATTTTTGTCCGCGGAAATATTCGCCTGCTGCCGGTTTATTTTTGGCGAAAGACAATGAGTTCGAGCTATTTATTTAATAATGATGTATGGTTTCAGGCCATTAAATCAGGAAAAATCATATGTCAGATCGAAAAGATGCTAAAAGCCGCCGTAATTATCTTGTAAAATGCACCTGCCCTAACTGCTCCCAGGATTCCGAACACAGCTTTAGCCGAGTACAAAAAGGCGCCCAGCTCATTTGCCCTTATTGCCACAAACTCTTCCAGACGTCAGCAAAAACCGCAGCTTAATTTCCAGGTTACCCCACGCTGATTGTTCCCCGAAACCCGGACTTAATTAGATTATTCTTATTATCGGTGATGACGGGCACAATCGGTGGTGTCTTTGCTTTGGCAAATAAAAAACCCGCACGCTGGCGGGTTTTAAATAAACTTAAATTTATCTTTTAATCTCATCAATCTGTCTACTCAGGCTGTTGCCGTCTTCGTTGTCGCAGACCGACGAGGATTCAGAAAATTTACCCTACAATCGCGACGTTTGTCGCAGCCGGGCCTTTCGCGCCGCTGCCAATAACAAACTCAACCTTTTGCCCTTCAAACAGGGTACGGAAGTCATCGCTTTGAATCGCAGAAAAGTGAACAAATATGTCCTTGCTACCATCAGCAGGCGTAATGAAGCCGAAGCCCTTATCTGCGTTAAACCATTTTACTAAACCAGTCATTTTATTCGACATTTTATAATCCTTTTTTTGAGCCTTTTAGGCAAACTGATTTGCGTTACAGAAACGACTTAACACTTAATGGAGGGACTCAAGGAAGGAGGTATCAGCGATAACGCCTGGAAATGAGGACTGCTTTAGTGAACTGCTTTCTGTCTTACAAACCGACCCAGCTATTAAGGCACAGGCGATATTTATTAGCAACACTTATTTTAGCCATCCAGAAGCCCGGCCTCGCGGAAAATAAAATTAATAGTTTTATTCCCTGCTTAAGGTATAGTGCGCCGGTACTTATTTTCCCAAGGATTTTATTTGTTCCAAAAAATGACAGGCATTGTCAAAGCGTTTGATAATAAAACCGGCAAAGGCCTTATAATTCCCTCCGATGGTCGTAAAGACGTTCAGGTCCATATTTCCGCATTATCCCCAGGCGAACCAGAAACCATTATCCCAGGCATTCGTGTTGAGTTTCGTCGGGTTAACGGCCTGCGCGGCCCCACGGCGGCAAACGTCTATCTTTCATAACCGCAGCGCCGCGGCCCGCGAGCACACGGTGCAGCTAAAACATCTGCAGAAAACGCTTTACCGTCCGCGAGCGTTCGAATCGCCGCCAGGCAATGGCGATATCGGTAGTCAGCGGCGCCCCCTGCAGCGGGTGCCAGGTGACCTCAGGGTGGTGAATACAGGTCATCGATAGCGGCACCAGCGCAAAACCAAATCCGGCAGCCACCATGCTCAAAGAGGCGGAGAGTTGCGACGATTGCCTCGCCTGGCGCATATCGATTCCGGCACGCAAACAACTATTAAATACCTGCTCATACAGCCCCGGGGCCACCTCGCGCGGAAATAGCACCGGTGCGGTGCCCTGCAGCCGCGCCAGGGGCAGCGTGGACTCCGCGGCAAGCGGGTGGTCGCGGTGAAGGGCAATAACCATCGGCTCTTCATCAATAATGCGCAAGTTAAACGCTTTGCTGCTTTCGCACGGCAGGCGTACAAAAGCGATATCCAGCTCTCCTTCCCCCAGCGCGCTCATCAGCGCCGCCATATTGCCCTCGACCTGGCGCAGGGCGACCGCCGGATAATGGCGCTGAAACTGGCGCAGCAGCGCGAAAATCTGCGGATGAAAAGCATTAGAACTGGTAATACCTAACGCCAGGCGGCCGTTCATTCCGCGGGCGATGCCTTTGGTCTTTTCCAGCGCCGCATCGCTCAGGGAGAGGATCTGGCAGGCATCCTCATAAAACGATTCCCCCGCTTCCGTCAGCTCAATTCCTCGCGTCAAACGGCGCAGCAGCGGCGTGCCAATCTCCCGTTCAAGCCGCTGAATCTGCTGACTTAATGGCGGTTGAGAGATGCCGAGTTCCCTGGCAGCGCGGGTGAAATTTCGCGCCTCGGCCACGGCGACAAAATAGCGTAAATAACGAAGTTCCATATCAAAAACGTCTCAAACCAACATGCTTTCTATATTGGAACTGAGCGCTGAATCGGGTCAACAATTATTTAATCTTTCTTATATTTGTTGAACGAGGAAGTCGCTGATGACCCAATCTTCTGCATGCACCTGCCAGCAGAGCCTGTATGAAACCGTACGCGGTTTTTCTGCCCAGCGGCCTGAGAGCGTGCTCTACCAGACCTCTTTGATGAGCGCACTCCTGAGCGGCGTCTATGAGGGCAATACCACCATCGCCGACCTGCTTACCCACGGCGACTTCGGTCTCGGGACCTTTAATGAACTTGACGGCGAGCTGATCGCCTTCAGCAGCGAGGTCTACCAGCTGCGCGCCGACGGTAGCGCGCGCAAAGCCCGCGCGGATCAAAAAACGCCGTTCGCGGTGATGACCTGGTTTCACCCGCAGCATCGCGTCAGCTTCGACCATCCGGTCAACCGCCAGCAGCTGCATGAGATCATCGACCGGCGCATCCCCTCTGATAATCTGTTCTGCGCCCTGCATATCGCAGGCCATTTTCGCCACGCCCATACCCGGACCGTTCCTCGTCAGTCCCCGCCCTACCGGGCGATGACCGATGTTCTGGACGACCAGCCGGTGTTCCGCTTCAACCAGCGCCAGGGGATACTGGTCGGTTTTCGCACTCCGCAGCATATGCAGGGGATCAACGTCGCCGGGTATCACGAACATTTCATCACCGACGATCGTCAGGGCGGCGGGCATCTGCTGGATTACCAGCTCGACCGCGGCGTGCTGACCTTCGGCGAGATCCACAAGCTGTTGATTGACCTCCCGGTCGACAGCGCTTTTCTGCAGGCCGATCTGCATCCTGACAATCTCGACGCCGCCATCCGCGCGGTAGAAAACTAAGGAGCTTCCTATGGACAATCAACGTCACGAACGCCGGTGGGCGCACGGCGCGGATATGATCGTCAGCCAGCTTGAGGCCCAGGGGGTACGCCAGGTCTTCGGCATCCCCGGCGCCAAAATAGATAAAGTTTTCGATTCGCTGCTGGACTCCACCATCCGCATTATTCCCGTACGTCACGAAGCCAACGCCGCTTTTATGGCCGCGGCGGTCGGTCGTCTTACCGGTAAAGCGGGCGTCGCGCTGGTCACCTCCGGCCCGGGCTGTTCGAATCTGATTACCGGCATGGCCACCGCCAACAGCGAAGGCGACCCGGTGGTGGCGCTGGGCGGCGCGGTCAAGCGGGCGGATAAGGCCAAACTGGTCCATCAAAGCATGGATACCGTGGCGATGTTCAGCCCGGTGACCAAATATGCCGTGGAAGTCACCGCCGCCGACGCGCTGGCGGAAGCCGTCTCCAACGCCTTTCGCGCCGCTGAACAGGGGCGCCCGGGCAGCGCCTTTATCAGCCTGCCGCAGGATGTTGTCGATCAACCTGCCCACGGCGCGATTCTGCCAGCCGGCAACGTCCCGCAAATGGGGGCCGCCCCGGACGAGGCGATCGACAAGGTCGCGCGGATGATCGCCGCCGCCAAAAATCCCATCTTCCTGCTCGGGCTGATGGCCAGCCAGCCGGAAAACAGCCGCGCTCTGCACCAGCTGCTGGAGCAGAGTCATATTCCGGTCACCAGTACCTACCAGGCCGCCGGGGCGGTCAACCAGCAGCATTTTTCACGCTTCGCCGGCCGGGTCGGGCTGTTTAACAACCAGGCCGGTGACCGCCTGCTGCATCTGGCGGACCTGATCATCTGCATCGGCTACAGCCCGGTGGAATATGAACCGGCGATGTGGAACCGCGGCGACGCGACGCTGGTACATATCGACGTCCTGCCCGCGTATGAAGAACGTAACTACACCCCGGATAGCGAACTGGTGGGCGATATCGCCGCGACGCTGAACAAACTGACCCGGCGCATCACGCATAAGCTGGTATTAACCCCGCAGGCGGCGGAGATCCTCCGCGATCGCCAGCATCAGCGCGAACTGCTCGACCGCCGCGGCGCGCAGCTGAATCAATTTGCCCTTCATCCGCTGCGCATCGTGCGGGCAATGCAGGATATCGTTAACGACGATGCCACCCTCACCGTCGACATGGGCAGCTTCCATATCTGGATTGCCCGCTATCTGTACAGCTTCCGCGCCCGTCAGGTGATGATTTCCAACGGTCAGCAGACGATGGGCGTCGCGCTGCCGTGGGCAATCGGCGCGTGGCTGGTGAATCCGCAGCGCAAAGTGGTCTCGGTTTCCGGCGACGGCGGTTTCCTGCAATCCAGCATGGAGCTGGAAACCGCCGTCCGACTGCGGGCCAATATCCTGCATATCATCTGGGTCGACAACGGTTACAACATGGTGGCGATTCAGGAACAGAAAAAATACCAGCGCCTCTCCGGCGTGGAATTCGGCGCGGTGGATTTTAAAGCCTACGCCGAAGCTTTTGGGGCCAAAGGCTTTGCGGTGGAGAGCGCCGACGCGCTGGAGCCGACGCTACGTGCCGCCATGGACGTCGATGGCCCTGCGGTGGTCGCCATTCCGGTCGATTACCGCGATAACCCGCTGCTGATGGGACAGCTCCATCTCAGCCAGATACTTTGAGCCACCATCAATAAAAGGAAAGGAACATGCAAAAAGTCGCACTCGTCACCGGCGCCGCTCAGGGCATCGGTAAAGCTATCGCGCTGCGTCTGGTTAAAGACGGATTTGCCGTGGCCATCGCCGATTACAACGACGCCGCTGCCGAAGCGGTAGCCGCGGAAATCAACCAGCACGGCGGCCGGGCGCTGGCGGTTAAGGTAGACGTCTCCCGCCGCGAACAGGTTTTCGCCGCCGTCGAGCAGGCGCGCAAAACGCTGGGCGGCTTCGACGTCATCGTCAACAACGCCGGCATCGCCCCTTCCACGCCGATTGAAACGATCGCCGAAGAGATCGTCGATAAGGTTTATAACATCAACGTCAAAGGCGTGATCTGGGGCATTCAGGCGGCGGTCGCGGCCTTTAAAAAAGAGGGACACGGCGGGAAAATCATCAACGCCTGTTCGCAGGCCGGGCACGTCGGTAACTCGGATCTGGCGGTTTACAGCTCAAGTAAATTCGCCGTGCGCGGCCTGACGCAAACCGCCGCCCGCGACCTGGCGCCGCTGGGTATCACCGTTAACGGCTACTGTCCGGGGATCGTCAAGACCCCAATGTGGGCGGAGATCGATCGTCAGGTATCGGAAGCGGCGGGCAAACCGCTGGGCCACGGTACGGCCGAGTTCGCGAAACGCATCACGCTGGGGCGTCTGTCGGAGCCTGAAGACGTGGCGGCCTGCGTGTCGTATCTGGCGAGCCCGGACTCCGACTATATGACCGGTCAGTCGCTGCTGATCGACGGCGGGATGGTCTTTAACTAATTCCATGATGCTCTGACAGGGTTTGCCCCAGCGGAAACGCCGGGGCTTTTTTGTGTGCTTGTCACGATCGTTCAGACAATAAAAGGCGCCCCGCAGCCCGGCGGGCGATGGTTAGCCCGGCAGATTACCGTGCGCTCGCCTGCGCCTGCGCCAGCTGGCGTTCAATGGCCTGACGTCGCGCATCGTTCGCCGGCAATACTGCCAGCAGTTGTTGCAATGCCGCAACCGCCTGCGGGTAATCTTCGCTACGCAGCGCGCTCAGCGCCAGCATCTCCAGCACCGGCAGATTCTGCGGCTGGCGCCGATACAGCTCGCGCAGCAGCAGCTCGCCCATCCGCAGCTGCCCGCTATCCCCCGCCCGCACCAGCGCGCTGGCATAATCGAAGGTCACCGCCGGATCGTCCGCCGCCAGCCGATGGGCGCGGGCAAACGCGCCGATCGCCGTCTCGCCGTCGTTCAGCAGCAGGCCGAGACGCCCCAGCAGCTGCCAGCCGGCGAGATCGTCAGGATGCTCCTGCAACTGGCTGCGCAACCCTAACCGCAGTTGGGCGATTTGATCCATTCGCAGCGGCGCTGCCGTGGGATCGTTCACCTGCCGCAGCAAGGCGGGATAGTCACGCCCGGCCTGCTGCCACAGCAGCACCTGACCAAAATCGCTGGTTTTCAGAAAGATGCCGCTACTCAGCGCCACCAACACCAGCGCACCGGGCAGCAGCGCCCAGCGGCTCAGCGGACGGGCGGGCGGCGGTCCGGCAACGGGAATATCCGCCAGCAGCGTCCGCTGTAGCTCGACCACCATCGCTTCGCGGGCGGCGGGGTTGTCCTGCTCCAGCTCCTGTAGCCGCGACTGGTACAGCGCCCGGTTGAGGGTATCGCGGTCAACCGCCCCTTTGCCCTGCCACGGAAAGTACAGTACCGCCAGCGCCCCGGCCAGCAACAGCAGGGCCGGGAGTAAAAACAGGCTCATTGCTCATCTCCCTGGTTGAGTAACCTCGCCAGCCGCTGGCGCTCCTCTGCGCTCAGCGCCGCGTCTCCCGGGTCGCGGCGCCGGGCGCGCGTCACCAGCACCGCGGCCCCCGCCGCCACAAACAGCCCCGGCACCAGCCACAGCAGCAGGGTCGCGGCGGTCAGCGGCGGTTGATAGCTGACGAAATTGCCATAGCGCGCCACCATATAGGCGATGATTTGCTCTTTGCTTTGCCCCTGCTGCATCAGCTCATAGACTTTGAGCCGCATGTCGGCGGCAATCATCGCATTCGAGTCGGCGATGCTGTTGTTCTGGCACTTCGGGCAGCGCAGCTGCGAGGTTATCTCGCGAAACGCCTGCTCCTGGGCCTCGTTTTTAAACTGCCAGGTATCGATAGCGGCCAACGTCGGGGCGGCCATCAGCAACGCCAGCAGCGCCACAGTCCAGCGCCTCATGATGCCGGCCCCCGGCGGTATTTTTGCCACAGCGGCTGGAGCTGCTCGCGCCACACCCGTTCGTTCAGATCGCCCGCGTGTCGCCAGCGGATAATCCCTTTACCGTCGATGAGGAAGGTTTCCGGCGCGCCGTAAACCCCAAGATCCAGCCCCAGCATGCCGTTGCCGTCAAACAGGCTCAGCGCGTAGGGGTTGCCGAGATTATTAAGCCAGCTGACTGCTTTCTGGCGATCGTCTTTATAGTTCATCCCGACGATCCGCACGCCCTGTTTCGCCAGGCCGTTGAGGAACTGATGCTCGGCGCGGCAGGTCGGACACCAGGTGGCCCAGACGTTGAGCAGCAGCGGTTGGCCGCCGATCAGCGCCGCGCGGTCGTAGATTTTACCCGGCACGTTGAGCGCTTCGAGGCGAAATGTCGGCACCGGCTTGCCAATCAGCGCCGATTCCAGCGTCGTCGGATCGTCGCCGTCGGCATTGCGCATCAGTTGCCAGAACAAAGCAATGACCAGCGCCAGAAACAGCGCCAGCGGGATAAAAAGCAGCCTGCGGTTCATTGCGCCTCCTGCAGTTTTTTACGCATCCGGTAGCGCGGGTCCAGCATGCAGCATAGGCCGCCCAGCGCCATCAGCACCCCGCCGTACCAGATCCAGCGTACAAAAGGTTTGTAATACAGACGTACCGCCCAGCTGCCGTCGTTCAGCTCTTCGCCCAGAGCGGCATACAGGTCACGGGTCAGACCGCCGCTGATTGCCGCTTCGGTCATCATCATCCGGCTGGCGCTGTAGAAGCGTTTTTCCGCATACAGCGTCGCTTCCGGGCGACCGTCACGCGTTACCGCAATCACCCCTTCGCCGCCGCTCCAGTTCGGGCCGACGATATTGCGCACGCCCTCGAAAACGAAGTGATAGCGGTGAATATCGATACTGTCGCCGGTTTTCATCCGCACATCGCGCTCAACGCTATAGTTCTGGCTGAAGGCGATACCGATCACCGTCACCGCCACCCCGACGTGGCCGAGCACCATCCCCCACTGACTGCGCGACAGCGTGCGCAGCCCGCGCCAGAAGCCGTGACGGTGGCTGGCGCGCTCATGCACCTCGATCAGGGCGAAGATCAGTACCCAGATGGCCATCATCAGCCCGACGACCGCCATGGCGGCAATCCGATCCTGTAGCAGCCACGGCAGCAGCAGAGAAAGTGACAACGTCACCAAAAGGGCGATCAGCAGACGCTTCACCTGCTTTCCCGCCTCATCCCGCCGCCAGCGAACCAACGGCCCCAGCCCGAGCAGCAGCGCCAGGGGCGCCATCAGGACGCTGAACAGGGTATTGAAGAACGGTTCGCCAATAGAGATACTGCCAAGCCCCAGCTCTTTGTGCACCAGCGGCAGCAGCGTGCCAAGCAGCACCACCAGCATCGCGGCCACCAGCAGAATATTGTTGGCGAGCAGGAACGATTCGCGCGACCACAGCGCGTGCTCGACCCGCGCCCGTACCTGGCCGCCTTTGAGGGCGTACAGCAGCAGCGAGCCGCCGATGGCGATCGTCAGCAGCGCGAGGATAAACAGCCCGCGCGACGGGTCGGAGGCAAACGCATGCACCGACACCAGCACGCCGGAGCGCACCAGAAAGGTTCCCAGCAGGCACAGCGAAAAGGCGGCAATCGCCAGCAGGACGGTCCAGGCGCGAAAACTGCCGCGTTTCTCGGTCACCGCCAGCGAATGCAGCAGCGCGGTTCCCACCAGCCACGGCATAAACGAGGCGTTTTCCACCGGGTCCCAGAACCACCAGCCGCCCCAGCCCAGCTCGTAGTAGGCCCACGCCGACCCGAGCACGATGCCGAGGGTAAGGAACACCCACGCCGCCTGGGTCCACGGGCGCGACCAGCGGGCCCACGCGGTATCCAGCCGCCCGGCGAGCAGCGAGGCAATGGCGAAAGCAAACGCCACCGAGAAGCCCACGTAGCCCATATAGAGGATCGGCGGATGGAAAATCATGCCGATATCCTGCAGTAGCGGATTGAGATCGCGACCATCAACCGGATAAAGCGGCAGCGTGCGGCGAAACGGATTCGAGGTAAACAGAATAAACAGCAGGAAGCCGAAGGCGATAGCGCCCATCACCGCCAGCACCCGCGCTACGGCATCCAGCGGCATCCGCCGACTGAACAACGCCACCGCGAAGGTCCAGACGCTCAGCAGCAGTACCCACAGCAGCAGCGAGCCCTCGTGCGCGCCCCAGGTCGCGGCGACCCGATACCACACCGGCAGCGCGCTGTTAGAGTTTTCCGCGACATAGCGCACGGTAAAATCATTGACCACAAAGGCATGGACCAGCACCAGAAACGCGCCGGCGATGCAGACAAACAGCGCGCAGGCCAGCGGACGGGCCAGCGCCATCAGCCGACGATCCTGGCGCGCGGCGCCCCACTGCGGGTAAACGCTCAGCAGCAGGGCCAGGCCCGCCGCGAGGCACAAAAGGTAATTGCCCAGTTCCGGCATCATGGCCTTTCTCCCTGCTTCCCCGGCTGCATGGCCGCTTTCACCTCCGGCGGAGTATAGTTCTCGTCATGTTTCGCCAGCACCTGCTGCGCGGTGATATGCCGCTCGCCGTCAAGCACGCCCTGGGCCACCACGCCCTGACCTTCGCGGAACAGGTCCGGCAGAATACCTTTGTAGCTGACATCAACCACCCCGCGGGCATCATACAGCTGGAAACTGACGTCGAGCGTCTGCGGATCGCGCTGCACGCTGCCGGGCTGAACGTAGCCGCCGACGCGCAAACGCTGGCCAATATCCGGTTTCCGCTGCGTCTCCGTTTTGCCATAGCGGATCTCGCCCGGGGTGTAGAACAGATCGATATTGGCGCTGAGGGCATACAGCGTCAGGCCAATCGTCAGCCCCAGGCCGATCAGTACCGCCAGAGCGATAGCGAGCCGGTTTTTACGACGCGTTTGCATCCGCGGCCTCCTTTTCGCGGCGACGGGCGGCGGCAATACGCCGCTCCCGGGCCTGCTGGCGGGCGATCTCATGAAACAGCGCCCGCCGTTGCCACAGGGTATGCAGCGTCAGCAGCCCCAAAACGGCCAGCGTCGCCCCCGCCGCCAGCCAGACGTAAAGCGCATAGCCGCCCATCGCCAGAAAGGCGGAGAAGGAAGAAAAAGCGGGCGTCATTTCAGCGCTCCTTTATTGACCAGCGCCTGAACCCACGGGCGGCGGCGCTCCTGCCACAGAATTAAATTGCGCAGGCGCATCAGCGTCAGCGTCGCCACGAGGCTGAGAAACGCCAGAATACAGATCCGCAGCGGCAGGCGCATGCTCGGGTCGATGGTCTGTTGCATGTTGGTGGAGCCCTGGTGCAGGGTGTTCCACCAGATCACCGAATAGTGAATGATCGGCAGGTTCACCACCCCCACCAGCACCAGAATCCCCACCGCCCTGCCCGCCAGCCGACGATCGTCGAAGGCGTGCCACAGAGCGATGATGCCGGCATAAAGAAACAGCAATACCAGCTCTGACGTCAGGCGGGCGTCCCAGATCCACCACGTTCCCCACATCGGTTTGCCCCACGCTGAGCCGCTGACCAGGGCGATGACGGTACAGGCGGTACCCACCGGCGCCAGCGCGGCCACCGTCAGATCGGCCATTTTGATCTGCCAGACCATCCCGACGAAGGCGGTCACGGCCATCGCCAGATAGACGCCCATCGACCACATCGCCGCCGGGACATGCAGATACATAATCCGGTAGCTTTGCCCCTGCTGATAGTCCGCCGGAGCATAGACGAAGCCCCAGACCAACCCTACCGCCAGCAGCAGCACGCTTAACGCCGCCAGCCACGGGATAAAGCGGCCGCACAGGCCGTACAGCCGCTCGGGTATCGCCAGTTGATGTAATGTTTTCCACATAACGTTTGCTCACACTACTGTTTTTATGGCTGCGGCAGCGTGGCCGCAGCGGGTTATTGCACCGTCAGCCGCAGCGCGGCGGCGGTGGCGAACGGGCACAGCGTGGCGCTGGCGGTGAAAAACGCCGCCAGAATCGCCAGGTAGCCATCCACCGGCAGTCCCGTCGAGGCGGCCTGGGTGGCGGCGGTGGCAAAAATAAGCAGCGGCACCGACAGCGGCAGCACCAGCAGGCTGAGCAACACGCCGCCGCGCCGCAGCCCCACCGTCAGGGCGACCCCTACCGCGCCTAAGAAGCTCAGGGTCGGCGTCCCCAGCAGCAGAGTCAGCGCCAGTACGCCCGCGTCATGGCCCGACATCCCCAGCAGCAGCGCCGCCAGCGGAGAAACCACCAGTAGCGGCAGACCGGTCATCAGCCAATGGGCAACGATCTTGACCAGCACCACCGCCACCAGCGGCGTCGGCATCAGCAGGAGCTGCTCCAGGGAGCCATCCTGCCAGTCGTCGCGAAACAGCCGGTCCATCACCAGCAGCGCCGCCAGCAGCGCCGCCACCCAGACGATGCCGGGCGCAATCTGCGCCAGCAGCTGCGGGTCGGCGCCGACGCCAAAGGGAAACAGGGTGATCACCACCAGGAAAAACCACAGCGGATTGAGGATCTCGACCCCGCTGCGCCAGGCCAGGCGTAGCTCACGGGTCAACAGCGTCCAGATCATGCTTCTGTCTCCGTCTCGGTCCCGAGCCGCAGCGTGCGGCGCGGGCAGGCCAGCGCCCGTAGCGGTTGATGGCTGGTGAGGACCACGCTGCCGCCTGCCAGTACGTGCTGCTCCAGGCGGCGGCTTAAGGTTTCGCTGGCCGCGGCGTCGAGGGCGGTGAACGGTTCATCAAGGATCCACAGCGGCGCGGCGGTCAGCCACAGACGCGTCAGCGCGACCCGCCGCTGCTGCCCGGCGGAAAGCTGACTTAACGGCAGATCTTCGTACCCCGCCAGCCCCGTTGCCGCCAGCGCCGCTTCACGCGCCTGCGGACGGGTATCGGGAAAGAAGAAACGCAGATTTTCATCCGCCGTCAGCGCCGTTTTGACCGCGGTTTTATGGCCGAGCCACAGCAGCTGGCGATGGAACTCCTCGCGCACCCGGGCCAGGGGATGCCCCTGCCAGCTGACCACCCCGCGCTCCGGGCGCGCCAGGCCGCAGAGGATCCGCAGCAGCGAGGTTTTACCCGCGCCGTTATCACCGGCTACCAGCAGGAGCTCACCGCGCTTTACCGTCACGGTAAGCGCCTGAAACAGCACCCGGTCATCAAAGATGCAGCTCAGCCCTTCAGCATGCAGCATGCGCACGTACTCCCTGATTCAACGCCCGTTTCGCGTCGCGACTCCGCACGGGACGCGCCGCGCGAGCGGCACATCCCTGATGGTTACTGTCCGCTGGTCGGCAGTTTCGAGACATCGACGTTGCCCGTTGCCTTTTCATCGCGCACGATCGACTTATCCTTACGCACTTTCGCCACATCGTCTGCCGTCACCGGCGGCGCGTTGTTGCCCCAGCTGCTGCGGATAAAGTTGACCACCTCGGCCACCTGACGATCGTCCAGACGCCAGCCGAATGACGGCATGGTCAGGTTGGAGACCGCATTCTTCACCGCCGGAGTGGTGCTGCCGGTCAGGATGATATGGATAAGCGATGTCGCATCTTCGGTCTGCACCACCGGGTTGCCCTTCAGCGCCGGGAAAGCGCGTTTGTAGCCCACGCCGTCGGTACGGTGGCAGGCCGCGCAGTTATCGACGTACAGCGCGGCGCCGGTTTTGCTGTCATCGCCTCTCCACAGGTCCTTCGCCACGCTGTCTTCCACCGGCGCTGGCGTCTGTTTACCCCCGCGCGGCGGGAGCGACTTCAGATAGCGGGCAATAGCGGTGATATCGTCATCAGAGAGATATTGCAGGCTGTGCTCCACCACATCGCTCATGCCACCGAAGACCACGGACCTATCGTTGCGCCCGGTTTTCAGGAACTCCGCCAGCTCGCCTTCGCTCCAGCTGCCCAGGCCGTCGCGGTTTTCACCACGCAGGCTGGAGGCCACCCAGCCGTCGATCGGCGCGTTGCTGCCCGCCAGGTAATCGTCGCCTTCGTTTTCGCTCAGCGCTTTTTCCTGCATCGTCAGGCTCCGTGGGGTATGACACGCCCCGCAGTGTCCGAGTCCTTCCACCAGGTAGCGGCCGCGCTCCAGTACCGGGTCAACCTGCGGGTTGACGACAAAATCAGCCGGTGCCGGAGCGAAGATGCCGCGCCAGAACGCCAGCGGCCAGCGCATCGACAGCGGCCACGGAATGTCGGTATCGCGATTCGCCTCTGCCACCGGTTCCACGCCGTGCATAAAGTAGGCGTACAGCGCGCGCATATCCGCTTCATCGATCCGGGCGAAAGAGGGATACGGCATCGCCGGATAGAGCGTCGACCCGTCTTTACGCACCCCTTTGCGTACCGCATCGTCGAACTCTTCAAAGGTATAGCCACCGATGCCGTGAGTGCGGTCCGGCGTAATATTGGTGGAGTAAATGGTGCCGATCGGCGTTTCCATCGCCAGGCCGCCGGCGAAAGGTTTCCCCTCTTTACCGTTGGTATGACAGGCGACGCAGTCCCCGGCGCGCGCCAGATACTCGCCCTGCTTGATCAAATCGCTGTCCGCCAGCGTCGGCGCGGCAAAAGCAGCACAACTTGATGCACCGAGCACCAGTGCCGATAACCATTTCATTTTCATCATTATTTGCCTTCCTTTATGCCTGCACCAATGGACCCGGATTTTTCAGGTACCGTTCACGGATCGCCTTCGCTGACCAGTAGGCCAGTGCGGCAACCGTCCCCGTCGGGTTATATCCCAGCCCCTGCGGGAAGGCGGAAGCGCCGATGACGAAAACGTTGTGCACGTCCCAGCTTTGCAGATAGCGGTTAACGGCGCTGGTCTTCGGATCTTCGCCCATGACCGCGCCGCCGTTCATATGGGTGGTCTGGTAGCTGGTGGTGTCAAAGTGGCTATTGGCATTTTTCGGGCTGCCGAGCAGATATTTCGGCTTCATCGCTTTGGCGATTGGCGCCATTTTGTCGAACATGAACTGCGCCATCTTGATGTCGTTTTCCTGCCAGTCAAAGGTCATGCGCAGCAGCGGCTGACCGAAGACGTTTTTATAGTTCGGATCGAGATCGAGATAGTTCTGGCGGTAGGACTGGTGGGCGCCGTGGGCATCCATCGACAGATGATGGGTGTAAGTATCGGCCACCGCCGATTTCCACTTGCTCCCCCATGCCGGCGTTCCTGGCGGCACCGGTAGCCCGGAAACCGGTTTGGTGCCGGCCTGGTTGACCCAGAATGGCGAACCACCGACAAAGCCCGCCTCGGCGTGGTCAAAGTTATCAGCGTTAAAATCATCCACCCCGACGCCGTTACCGCCGGCGCCGATAAACGGGTTGGTGAAGGTATCCTTGTCAAAGATAGCTTTGATGGTGGTCATATTCTGGTAGGCGAAGTTGCGTCCGACCACCCCTTCGCCGGTTTGCGGATCGTAAGGTTTGCCAATGCCGGAAAGCAGCATCAGGTGCACGTTGTGGAACTGGAAGGCGCCGATAATCACCAGATCTGCCGGCTGCTCCATTTCACGCCCCTGGCCGTCGACATAGGTCACGCCGGTGGCGCGCTGTTTGTCGTCGCTGAGGTTGACCTTCAGCACGTTGGCGTTGGTGCGCAGCTCGAAGCGTTTTTCCTGGCGCAGCGCGGGCAGGATGTTAACGTTCGGCGAGGCTTTAGAATACATGTAGCAGGCGTAGCCGCTGCAGTAGCCGCAGAAGTTGCACGGCCCCATCTGCGCGCCGTAGGGGTTGGTATAGGAGTCGGAGGTGTTCGCCGACGGCAGGTTATATGGATGGTAACCCACTTCCCGCGCCGCTTTCTCAAACAGCTGCGCCGACCAGGTGTTTTTCTGCGCCGGCAGCGGGAAGTCGTCCGAACGGTCCGGCGCGAAGAAGTTGCCGCCGCGGTCTTTACCGACCACCTGCCCCTTCACCGACCAGGCGGTGCCGGAGGTGCCAAAGACCTTCTCGGCCTTATCGAAGAACGGCTCCAGCTCATCGTAGGTGACGCCGAAATCCTGAATAATCATATCCTGCGGGATGAAGCTTTTGCCGTAGCGCTCTTCATAGTGGCTACGCATGCGCAGTTCAATCGGATCCACGCGGAAATGGACCCCGGACCAGTGAAGACCGGCGCCGCCAACGCCGGTACCCGGCAGGAAGGCCGCCAGCTGGCGATATGGCACCGCCTGCTGGCGGGTGTTGTGACGGATTGTGACGGTGCTTTTCGACAGATCCTGGAACAGCTTACGGCGGATATTGTAGGTCAGTTCGTCAACCACCTGCGGATAAGCACCGTCAGGCCAGGTATCGCGCATCGGACCACGCTCCAGCGCCACAACGTTTAACCCCGCTTCAGTCAGCTCTTTTGCCATGATCGCGCCAACCCAGCCAAAGCCGACAATCGCGACATCGGTTTTTTTCAGTACTGTGGCCATCGTTATGCCCTCTCCCCATTAATTGATACCGGCGGGAAGGGATAACGTTCACCCCGTTCAACCCAATCCATAAAGTCGGCGCGGGCGCCGGGAAAATTAATCAGCGTCCAGCCGACCATGCCTTTGTTGCCGCCATGAATCGGATCGCTGAAGAAGCCTTCGCGGGTGTTCTGCAGCAGATAGGAGAAAAACAGTGAAGAGGGCAGCTGCTTGAAGGCGGCGCTCCCGGCTTCGAACTGACTCAGGGCCGCGTCCTGCTGTCCGGAGGTCAGCTGTGCGAAGGCCTTGCCATACTGGTCGTGACACCATTCGTCGGCGTCGGCAATGCCGAGGTTGTAAATCTGTTTTGGCACCAGCGGCAGCTGATAGCCCATCTCTTTCGGCACGTCGGGATTGAACGGCCCCTGCATATACCAGATAGAGCCGGTGGCATACGGAGTATTCATCTGACGGTCGATGAACTCCGGAACGCCGGCTTCGCGTGCGCCGGGTCCAAGCTCGTCCGCCGGAATAAGGCGCGCCACCGCGGCGTTAATAAACGCCCATTCGCGCTCGTTGAAGAACTGCGGCTGCCAGTCGCTGGCGGCTGCTGATGCTGATCCCGCCGCGGATGCCGGTTCAGCGGCGTGGGCTACGCCCGCGGCGCCTGCTACGCCAACGCCGGTGCTTCCGATGACCACCGTAGGGATTAAGGCCATTGATTTTACTAAAAAATCACGCCTTGAGTTATTGGTTTTCTCGCTCGACATGTTCACATTCCTGTCAATTAGGTTACTGTTTTTGTAGGTTACAAACCCAGCAAACGCTGATTTGGAACCGGTTCCAAAAAGGTGCCGCTTTAGCGGACCCGTGGCACGGCGCCATTAAGTCGTACAAAAAAATAAATCGCTACCGGCGATGGTTTTTATAGGGTTATCGTTTGGATATTAGTCGATTCTCATCACTCGTCAGGAAAAAGAAAAAAATATCTCCGTGCAGGTGATAATGAGAACGTTTATTAAATAACCCGAAGGCAGAAATTCATGCGGAATCAGGTTCGGGATGGGTCTGACTGTTACCCAAAAAAGAGTGATATGTATCACAAATGTTATTTTTTGTTTATGGTACATGGCTGTCTGGCGGGGTGCAAACGCTAGATTCGGCAAAAAGTAAACTTTTTGAGCGGTTAAATTAGTTACTTCCTGATATTAACTATCTTCCGCTCAGCAATTATTCAACTATTTATCATCGGTCCCCGATTGCGCGGTGAATAATAAATTCCGGCGGACAGAAAACGAAAATGAATATTATCACCGGAATGAAACTGTTTCCCGGGGTGATATTTTTAGCCAGCCGGAACCGGCATTGCCGCCAGCGAACGCCGGGCGGTTCTCCCCCGCCCGGCGTGACGCGCAAGGGCTCAGGATTGCGGGAAAATCCACAGATCCTCGACCGGAAGCGTGAGATGGCACTGCTCAGCATCGCGCAGCGATGTGCCGTAGGCGCGAATCGCAAAATCGTCTCCGCGGGTGCGGAACAAATATTCCCAGCGGTCGCCAAGGTACATGCTGGTCAACAGCGGGAGTTCCAGCATATTATCCTGCGGCGATGCGCCAAGGCGCAGACGCTCCACGCGGATCACCGCCGTCGCCTGCTGGCCGACCTTGACCCGGTTGTCCGCCAGGCCCCATAGCGCCCAGCTGGCTCCCTCGATCCTTGCCCGCCCGTCGGCCACGGCGGTGATTTTGCCGTGCAGGCGGTTGTTGCTGCCCATAAACTCGGCGGCAAACAGCGTGGCCGGATTACCGTACATCTCCTGCGGCGTCCCCTGCTGTTCAATCACCCCATTGTTCAACAGCAGGATCCGGTCAGAAATGGCCATCGCCTCATTCTGATCGTGGGTCACCATCAGCGCTGACAGCCCGAGCTTGATAATCAGCTCGCGCAGAAATACCCGCGCCTCTTCGCGTAATTTGGCATCGAGGTTCGACAGCGGCTCATCGAGCAATATCACCGGCGGGTTGTAGACCAGCGCCCGACCAATCGCCACCCGCTGCTGCTGCCCGCCCGATAGCTGATGCGGGTGGCGGTTGCCCAGATGGCCAAGGCCCAGCTGATCGAGCACCGCCTGAACCCGCTGCTTAATGTCGCCAGAGGCGACCTTGCGCAGCTTGAGCGGATAGGCGACGTTTTCGAATACCGTTTTATGCGGCCACAGGGCGTAGGACTGAAACACCAGCCCCAGATTGCGCTCCTCCGCCGGGATCTCGCTGCGCGGGTTGCCATCGTAAACGACCTGCTTGCCGATAGTAATCCGCCCGCCGGTCGGTTTCTCCAGACCGGCGACGGCGCGCAGCAACGTGGTTTTTCCGCTGCCCGACGGCCCCAGCAGCGATACCACTTCCCCGCGTTTCAGATCCATTGACACCCCTTTCAGCACCGGGTTGTCGCCGTAGGTCAAATGCAGATTTTCTACTGATAATTCAATCATGTAATTTCACTCCAAAGCGCAGGGCGATCCCCAGGCCGATAACCACCAGCAGGATATTGATAAACGAGAGTGCGGCCACGATGTCGATGGCCCCGGCGGCCCACAGCGAAACCAGCATCGAACCAATGGTCTCGGTTCCCGGCGACAGGAGATACACCCCGGTGGAGTATTCGCGCTCAAAAATCAGGAACATCAGCAGCCAGGAGCCGATTAAACCGTAGCGCGACAGCGGCACCGTCACATGGCGGGTGATCTGCCCGCGCGAAGCGCCGGTGCTGCGCGCGGCCTCCTCCAGCTCCGGCGCCACCTGCAGCAGAGTTGAAGAGATCAGCCGCAGGCCGTAGGCCATCCACACCACGGTATACGCCAGCCAGACGCTGAAAATGGTATTGCGCAGCGCCCGCAGCTGTACGATCAGATGCTCGCGCAGCCAGTCGGCAACCGGCAGGCCGGAGAGCCAGCCGTTTTTCAGCGCCTGATCCAGCCACATCGGCAGGAACAGGAACACCCATAGAAACGCCAGCCCGGCCAGCAGCCCCGGCACCGCGCGCGGCACCAGCACGCTGTAGTCAAGAAAACGGGTCACGTTATCCGGCTTACGGTGCATCGCGATCCCGACGAACAGGTAACAGACGACCGCCAGCGCGCCGCCAAACACCCCGATCGCCATCGAGTTGACGATGGCGCGGAGCAGGTTCGGCTGCTGCCAGATATTGTGGAAGGTGGCCAGCGACAGCTGGTCCCAGATGGAAACCCCAACGCCCCAGTTGGAAATGAACGCCCGCAGCGCCACGCCGAGCAGCGGGACGCCGATGGTCACGGTCAGCCAAAAGACCACCACCGCGCCGGCAACCCAGCGCCACTTTCCGAGCGGCAGCGCGCGCGCCTGCGAGGCTTTCCCTTTCATCGTGACGAAACGGTTGGCGGTGCGCATCAGCCGACGCTGCAGCATGACCAGCGGAATGGTAATACAGATAAGCACCACCGCGACCGCCGCCATCAGGTGATACGAAGGCGTGCCGAGCTTATTGGTGAGCTTGTACAGATAGGTAGCCAGGACCATATTGCCTTCCGGATCCCCCAGCACCAGCATCAGGCCGAACACCTCCAGCCCGAGGAAGAACAGCAGGACGCAGGCATAGAGAATCGACGGGCGCACCATCGGCAGGCTGACCGAGGTCATGACCTGCAGCGGGGTGGCTCCCACCGTTCGCGCCGCCTCTTCCACATCGGAACCGACGCTACGCAGTGCGGAAGAGATATACAGATAGGCATGCGGTACGTGGGTCAGCCCGGCGATAACCACGATGCTGAACATCGAATAGATGTTCCACGGCACAAACCCCAGGAGCTGCTCGGCCCATTGCGAGAAGAAGCCGACCGGCCCTGCCGCCACCACATAGCCAAAGGCCAGGACCATCGGCGAAACAAAAATCGGCACCAGGATCAGCGGTTCAATCAGGCGTCGGCCGGGTAAATCAGTGCGCACCATCAAGAAGGCGAGGATCCCGCCGAGCGGTATGGCGATCGCCACCAGCCCAAATGCGAGAATAAAACCGGACTTCAGCGCGAGATAAAAATCGGGGTCGGTGAAAATAAACGCGAAGGCGCCCAGGCTTAACTCTTTGGAGCGGGCAAAAAAAGGTGCCGAAAGAAAGCTCTGCACCACGATAAATAATAACGGGACATAAATGACCAGGGCCGTTATCAATACCACGATGCCGCGCGGTAGCCCCTGCCATTTTCTGCGTAATACATTCATAGGCCATCCCTTTGGTCAGGTGCTTTGAACAAACCAGACGGGTGTTGAAAACCTGGCTCACCAGGCGCAAAAAGGGTGGCGCATCCGGCGATGCGCCACCTGAAAGGGATTATTTGGCCGCCGCCGTGCGCCATTGTTTGATAAATTCCAGACGTTTTTTCGGTTCCAGATATTCCAGCAGCGTTTCATCGACCGGAATCGGCTTCAACGCGTTACCCAACATTTTGGTCATCCCGTCGATATCGTTTTGCCCTTCAATATCGTTACGAATAGACGGGATATCGGCCTGAGAGGCGAGAATGCTTTGTCCTTTTTCCGACAGGACATAATCGAACCACAGCTTCGCCGCATTCGGATGTGCGGATTCCTGGGTAATAAACGCAACGCGCGAAAGCACCAGAACATAATCTTTTGGATAGGAAATGCCTAACGACGGGTCGGTTTTCGCCCGCGCTTCCGCATAGGAGCCGAGGATGTTATAGCCCACCAGGTTTTCACCCGAGGAGACCCTTTCCATCATCGTCCCGGTGGACGATTGTACGGTCAGGCCGCCTTTCGCCATCCCGGCCAGATCGGTAAAATAGTTGGCGTCGGCTTTGCTGTCCTGCACCGCCAGCATAAAGCCCAGCCCGGACTTTTCGATGTCGTAGGTGGTGACCTTGCCTTTAAATTTGTCCGTCTGGGCGGCGACCAGTTTCGCCAGCGCGGTGTGCGAATCCGGGACGTCGCCTTGCGGAATCAGGCGCTTGTTATAGATAAACACCACCGGCTCATAGGTCGTACCGTAGGCTTTTTGCTGCCAGACCGCCCATTTCGGCAGTTTACTCAGCTCGGGGGAAGCGTAGTCTTCGGCATAATCGGTCGCCAGTTTTAACGCCGTATCCATCGAGGAACTCCAGACCACATCGCCGCTGCCGCCGCCTGCGGCCTGTTCGCTGATATAGCGGTTATACAGTTCGGTACTGTTCATATCGTTATATTCAACTTTAATGCCGGGATACTGCGCCTCAAACCCTTTAATTAACGGACCTGCCGCTTTGGTATCCGTCGTCGAATAGATGACGACTTTGCCCTCTTTCACCCCGCCATCCACCACTTTTTGATAATCTGCCGGGTAACCCGGCGGAAGTTCCGCCAGCGCGGAACAGGAGAAGACGGTCGTCAGCGAAACCACTAAAACAGCAATTTTCCTGGACATAAACCAACCTTTAATTATCATTTATTAAACACAAATTTAACATATAGCGGGACGTCAGGGCGTTGCAACGACGGAGGGTATTTTTTTCCGGCTTTTGTGACGCTGGCGTAATTTAAATAAATAATCTCTGACAATGCGCCAACGATCGACGAATGCGGTGAGGAATAATCGTAGCAAGCAGCCGGCGTCAAATATTAAACCCACCTTAAGCGGGCATTTTCGCCGTCAATGAAACGATAGATTGCACGATGATGAATGGTCACCGGCCAGAATCGCTATCGATAATTAGCGGTGGTCATGGGGTTGCGGGAAATAATTTGCGCCCGGAGGGTTCCGCAGGGAGGGAAAATAGCGCCTTGTGGATATCGATTAGGGCCTGAACCCGATTCAGACCCGCGAATGTTCGTGCGCCTATTCCCGCGGCCACACCTGCGGAAACAGCGGGGAAACCAGCGGTTCGCCATCCTTCAGTGTCAGTTCCGGGAACGGCGGCGAGGTAACGCCCCCCCGATCGACAAAGGTGGCATCATCGCCGACCCAGCGGGCGGAGAAGACCCGCCGCGCGCGCTGGGTTGCATTCCCCCTCGCGCCGTGCAGCGTCCGGTAATGGAAGGCCACCGCATCTCCCGGTTCCAGCGCCCAGCTGACGATATCGTACTCATCCTGATGGGCGTCGATATCCGGCAGCTCTTTGAAACGACTGTGGGTATATAGCTTTGAACCGTTAAAACGGGTGGGGCTGTACTCTTCCCCCCAGCGATGGGAACCGCGAATACAACGTAATGAAATCTCTTCCGCCACCGGGTCCAGTGGGATCCAGAAGCTGACGTTCTGCTGCCCTTCGACACAATAATAGGGCTGGTCGTGATGCCAGGGCGTCACCGTGCTGCCGCCTGGCTGCTTCACCAGCGTATGTTCGTGGAAAAATTTCGCCGTCTTTGACTGCATCAACGCCGCGGCAATTTCTGCTGCCGGCGACTGGCGGACAAAGCGCTCAAAATCAGCGATCCGCGACCAGTTACAGTAATCCTGGAAAAACGGCGCGGAGCCGTCTTTCGGCACCACCGTTCGGGCGTGGCCGTACTCGCTGGGGTTGGCCATCAGTTCCGCGACGCCGCTGGCGAGACTCTCAATCCACGGCGTGAAGACCCCTTTCAGCAGCACCACGCCGTCCGTCTGATAGCTGTCGATCGTCTGCTGATCTCTGTGCGAATAACGCTGATTTTGCATAGCTGACCATCCTGTATTGATCAATGATGCGGCTGATGGTTTCGCCGGGCTCGCCAGGCGCGTCGTCACCGCAATGGACAGTCCTCAGGTTATTTAATCTCCGCACAACGGTAAATTATTATAAAACGAGTCGCTGAATAGAAATTTATGAGCCTTAATGACGTGACCAAATAAATAGTCTGCCGTACCGACAGCCTGTTTATTTAAAGATGCGCCGGCGTTAATTCAATGCTGCGACAATAATCCATAAACAGCTGAGTTGGCCGGGTGGGTTCATTATTGGCGAGGTGCGCCATAATTAACGTCGACGCCGGCATCTCATCTTCAATATCCAGCTGCACCAGCCTTTCTCCGTCATAGGTCATATCGCAGAGCGGTCGGGTCACTAATACCGAGAACCCCAGCCCCTGCCCAACCATGCAGCGCACCATTTCTATCGACGGGGAGCTGTACGCTACTTCCGGGTGATAGCCCTTTTCTTTAAATATGGTGATGAAGTAATTCTTGCTGGGCACCGCATCAAGCAAAATCATCGGCTCATGGCTTAATTCCTGTAAGGTGACGCTATTTTTCCGGGCTAACGGGTGGCTCGCCGGCAGTAAAGCATAGGGCTTATGCGGGGCATTGAGCGTCTCTTTATTGACCGAATGGCCTAATTCGAGATCGTACACCAGGGCCAGATCAAAGCGTCCGCGATGCAGTCCGTGCATCAGTTCATGCTGTTCGCCATCGTACAGTTGCAGCGTGATGTCGGGATACATCTTTTTAAATCCCGCCACCAGTTTCGGCATATATAGCGGCGCGACGGATTCAAAGCAGCCTACGGAAATCGTTCCGGAAACCAGCTCTTTATCGGCGCGGGAATTCTGCTCGAACTCATAAGAGAGGCGCAGCAGCTCTTTCGCCTTTTCATAAAAGCGCCGTCCGCAGGAGGTCAGCGACACCCCCTGGGCATGATGGCGAATAAACAGCTGCTGCTCGAAGGTACTCTCCAGATTTTTGATCGCAATCGAGATCGACGGCTGGGCAATATGCAACTGCCGGGACGCTTCGGCGATGCTTTCGGTCTCTACAACGGTAACGAAGTATTTCAGTTGTTTGAGCGTGAATCGCGTCATAGCCTCACCCTTTATGAAATATTGTCCGCAATGCAAACGGCTTAGTTTTCTGATATGCAGCTGCAAGCATCATGCCATTCCAGCTTCGGCACGTTATTCCGTTGCTGAGCGAATGTTTTATTTGTCTTTGCTGGCGGCTGAAAATAATTGCCTGCGCCCTTCCCGAGGTTAATTGCACCAATCTGAATCAGATTGCACCATATTAATCACCCGCTCGCCCCAATATTGCACAAAGCGCTATTTCCGCGCGCATTACGTTGACCAGCTGCAGCAATTGTTTTTTTAATGTTTCGTTCTTGTTTCGCGCTCATTGCTTTAAATTTATTGAAATTAATCTACCTATATAGTTTTTTTAGACTTAAAGACCAAAAATTTACTAATTGCCTCGCGACGAAAACTGCCAGCATAGTGTTATTGCAAGATAAACCCTGGCGATGCCCCATTTTTGATCATCGGTATCGCGTTCATTTCCGTTAATTATGGCGAGTGAAATAGCCCATGACGTTTAACTGGAACTACATGTTAAGTCTGCTCAGCGATGCAGATTTTTGGCAGGCCACCTGGACCGTCATTAAATTAAGTTTGCTGACCTGGGGTTGCAGTATTGTGCTGGGATTTGTTCTCGCCCTGGCTAAGCAGTCGCCGCGCAAACTGTTTAATGTGCCGGCGCGGCTCTATATCTGGCTGTTCCGCAGCCTGCCGCTGCTGGTACTGCTGATTTTCGTCTATAACCTGCCCCAGGCGGTGCCCTCTTTCGCAGCGGTCCTTAACGACCCGTTCTGGGCCGGCCTGCTGGCGATGGTACTGAGCGAAGCCGCCTACGTGGCCGAAATCCACCGCGGCGGGCTGCTCTCAATCCCTAAAGGGCAAGGCGAAGCCGCCAGAGCGCTGGGGCTGCGCTATGCCGGCACGCAATGGCGAGTGATCATCCCCCAGGCCCTGCGCGTCGCCCTGCCGGCCCTCGCCAACGAATATATTGCCGTCGTCAAGCTCAGCTCGCTGGTGTCGGTTATCTCCCTGACCGAGATTTTGATGGTCGGTCAGCGCCTTTACTCGCAGAACTTCCTGGTAATGGAGACCATGGCCGCCGTCGCCTTCTACTACGTGCTGATCGTCACCGTCTTCGACTTCCTGCTCAAACGTTTGGAAAGCTATCTCGACGTCACCCGGCGCAAAGTCACCCGCCAGGTCGATAGCGAGATGCAGCGGCTGGCAACGGAAAAACGTCCGCTCGTGGTCCACAGCGCGCCTGATAACGCCCAGCCGGCGCTGCAGGCCTCAAAGCTGCATAAAGCCTATAACAACGTTGAAGTGCTCGGCGCCGTCAGTCTGCAAATCCAGCCCGGGGAAGTGGTGTCCGTGATCGGCCCTTCCGGTTCTGGAAAAACCACGCTGATCCGCCTGCTTAACGGGCTGGAGCAGATCGACAATGGCGAAATTCGCATCAACGGCCAGCCGTTTATTCATCTTGACCGCCAGGGGGTACAGAAACCGCGCTTTATGGAAAACGCGCAGTACCGCCTCAACATCGGCATGGTGTTCCAGAGTTTTAACCTGTTCCCGCATCTGACGGTACTCGGCAACCTGCTGCTGGCCCCGCGCTATCACCGTCTGGCGGCGGAAGCGGAGCTGAAACAACACGCCTGCGAACTGCTGCATAAGGTCGGCATGCTGGAACACGCGTGGAAATATCCGCACCAGCTCTCCGGCGGCCAGCAGCAGCGCGTGGCGATTGCCCGCGCCCTGATGATGCGCCCGCAGATCATGCTGTTCGATGAACCCACCTCGGCGCTTGACCCGGAAAAGGTCAACGAAGTGCTCCAGGTGATCGAATCGCTGGCCCATGAAGGCATCACGATGGTCATCGTGACCCACGAAATGAATTTTGCCTTCAAAGTTTCTGACCGGATTGTCTTTATGGAAAAAGGGCGCGTGGTCTGCGACGACACGCCCCAGGCGATGCGTGACGGTAACCATCCGCGTGTGGACGCGTTCCTGAAAGATGTCTCCCTGGCTTAACCTTCTATTTGTGAAAGGAAAAATTATGATCGCGCCGTGGCAAATCGAACAGTTTCAGCAACAAGGTTTTCTGGTGGTCGAGGAGGTACTTACCTCTGCAGAGGTGAACGCCCTGCAGCAGGATTTTGATGCCTGGGTAGAGGAGAGTCGCCGCCATACCGAGGTCTGGGGCGAGACCCTGGACGGCCGTCCGCGCTTTGACCTCGAAGGCGACCACCGCGCCGACCATCCTTCTCTGCGCCGGGTAAGTTCGCCGACGGAGATCTCCGCCGCCTACCACCATGCCGCGCTGACATCGCGCATGGCGACGATTGCCGCCCAGCTTATCGGCGGCAGCGGGACCCGTTTTCATCACAGTAAAATCAACTCCAAGCTGCCGCACACGGCCACCCAGGTTAAATGGCATCAGGACTTTCTGTTCACGCCGCACAGCAATGACGACATCATCACCGCCCTGCTGATGGTCAGCGAGGTCACGCCGGAAAACGGCCCGCTCAACGTGGTGCCGGGAAGTCATAAAGGGCCGCTGTGGTCCCACTGGCAGGAGGAGCGCTTTAGCGGGTCGGTCGCCGATGAGGTGGTCGCAACGCACTGTCAGCAGCCCACCGCCTGCTTTGGCCCCTCAGGCTCGGTGTGCTTTATGCATACCCGCCTGCTCCACGCCTCCAGCCCGAATGAAACCGACCTGCCGCGTACCTTATTTATCAGCGTCTATGCCGCGGAAGACGCCCTGCCGTTCGGCGAAAACCCGTTGCCCAGCGTCCACGCCGGGCAGCTTGTCGCCGGCGTCGAGAGCGGCCTGGTCCGCAGCGCCGCTCATCAGTTACGTTTGCCGCAGAAACCGCGCGGTGCCTCATTCTTCGTTCAACAGGCCGGCCGCGATCCAGCCAGCATGTAATTGCACCCTTTGGAGGTTTTTATGACACGATTTAATGCTCTGCTTCTGTGCGCCGCTGGCGCACTGACCTCATTCAGCGCCCTCGCGTTCCAGCAGCCGGGGAAAATCACCGCCGGCTCGGATATGACCTTTTATCCGTATGAATATATGGAGAACAATAAACCGGCCGGGTTTGACGTTGAGTTTCTCGCCGGGCTGGCCAAAACCCTCGGCCGCGAGTCGGTCAATATCGATACCCGGTTTCCCAACCTGATCCCCGGCCTGCAGGGCGGCCGGTTTGATATCACCAATTCTTCGATGTACATCACCGCCGAGCGCCTGAAGGTGATCGATATGGTGCCGTACCTGAAGAGCGGCGAGTCGATTCTGGCGCTCAAAGGCGCGAGCTATCAGCCGAAGACCCCGGAAGAGTTTTGCGGGCACAAAATCGGCTCAATGGGCGCCACCTCCTGGCTGGCGCAGTTGCAAAAGCTTTCCGCGGAATACTGCGTGAAAAAAGGTCTGCCGCCGATTGCGCTAAGCGAATACAGCACCGACCCGCAAACCACCCAGGCGCTGCTGTCGCGGGCGGTGGAGGCGCAGATCACCGATGCCGCGGTGGCGCGCGGGGTGATTGAGAAACTGGGCGACCGGGTGGTTATCTCGTCTGATACCTTGATCTACCCGGTCCTCAACGGCTTTGGCGTCAAAAAGGGCAACAGCGAAGTGAAGAGCGCGCTGGAGGAGGGCCTGAAGAAATTCAGCGCCACGCCGGAGTATGCCGCGCTGCTGAAAAAATATCACTTCCAGCCGCCGACGGAAGAAGACCTTCACACCCTGATGCCGAAAGTGGACTAACGCGATGGCCTACTCTTATGAAGAACAGACGCGGATCGATCTCGCGGCGACGTTTCGCATCATTGCGCATCTCGGCATGCATGAGGCGGTGGCGAACCACTTCAGCGCCGCCCTGTCGACGGACGGCAAAAAGTTTCTCCTGAACCCGAAGTGGAAACACTTTTCGCGGATCCGCGCCAGCGACCTGCTGCTGCTGGATGCCGATGATGAAACGACCGCGCAGCGCGAAGATGTGGACGCCACGGCATGGGCGATTCATGGACAGATTCACCAGCGGCTGCCGGAGGCGCGCGCGGTGCTGCATCTGCACCCGGTTTATACCACCAGCGTCGCCTGTCTGGAGAACCCGCAGATCCTGCCCGTCGACCAGAATACCGCGCGCTATTTCAACCGCGTCGCCGTGGATACGCTGTATGGCGGCATGGCGGATACCACCGCCGAAGGGGCGCGGTTGGCCGGGCTGCTGGCCGATAAACGTCGTCTGCTGATGGGCAACCACGGCGTGCTGGTGACGGGGGCCTCCATCGGCGAGGCGTTTGACGATATCTGGACCCTCGAACGGGCCTGCCAAATCCTGGTGACCGCGTGGTCAACCGGCCAGCCTTTGCAGATATTGTCAGATGAGGTAGCGGAAAAAACCGCTCAGGACTGGGAGAAAATCGCCGACTTTTCCCGCCAGCATTTTGCCGAAATGAAGCAGCTGATCGTCGATGCCGACCGTTCGGTACTGGACTGAAACTGACGGCGGCGACTCCCGGGCCCACCTCCGGGAGAGCCGCTCATTGCTGCGCCAGCCGGGTGAATACCGCCTGCAGCTCCGCGGGTTTTCGCCATCCCTGATGCAGATCCAGCACCCGTCCACGCGCATCGATCAGTACCGAGGTCGGCGTGCCAATCACCTGATAACGCTCCTGGGTCATGTTAAGCTGATCGCGCAGGACCGGATAGCTGATGCCGTGTTTGGCCAGCAGCGGCGCGATATCCACCTGTTCCGGATCGGTATTGACGCCGACCACCACCAGTTTATCCGGCCAGCGCTGGCTTAACGCCTGCAGGGTGTCCATCTCCGCCAGACAGCCGCCGCAGCCTGCGGACCAGAAATTCAGATAGATCGCCTTCCCCTGCCAGCGTTCAAGACCGGCAGGTTGGCCCTGCAAATCGAAGGCCGCCAGCGCGGGCGCCGTTTCCCCGCGCGCCAGCTTCTCTTCTTTACAACCGCCGGGCAGGAGCAGTACCAGCAGCAATAGCATCATAACGTCAGGCATGCGCATGGGTGTTCAGCTCCTCGCCAAGGTATTTGCCATGCTGGAGGCGCACGATCCGATCGGCGAATTTCCCCAGCGCCGGGTTGTGGGTCACCATCACAATGGTGCGCCCCTGGCGATGTAAGTCGGTAAGCAGATCCAGCACCCGCTGCTCGTTCTCTTCATCCAGGTTGCCGGTGGGTTCATCGGCAAAAATAACCGGCGGCTCATTGACCAGCGCCCGGGCAATGCAGACCCGCTGCTGCTCCCCGCCGGATAGCTGGCTGGGGAGATGGGTCATGCGATGCTCAAGCCCCACCTGCGCCAGAACCGCTTTGGCGGCGGCTTCATCAACCACGCTGTGGTAGTGCTGCGCCAGCATGATATTTTCCAGCGCCGTCAGAAAGGGGATCAGGTGGAACTGCTGAAAGACCAGGCCAATCTTCTGCGCCCGGAAACGGCGGCGCCCTTCCTCATCCAGCGCCGCGGCGTCGGTCCCGTCGAGGATAACCTGCCCTTCGCTGACGGTATCCAGACAGGTCAGGATATTCATCAGCGTCGTTTTCCCGGAGCCGGAGGCCCCCATAATGGCGACAAACTCCCCGCGGGCAATGCGCAGATTGATGTCCTCCAGCGCGGTCACCTCGCCGAATCGTTTATATAAATGACGGGTTTCAATCGCCATCTGACGCAAAGGCGTGACGGTCATGGCGTTATTCTCCTTTCAACACTTTCGCCGGTTCGACGCTGACCGCGCGGCGCACCGGAACAATGGCCGCCAGCAGGGCGACCAGTAAAGACAGCGCCAGGGTAATCGGCAGCACCGGCAGGCGCAGCGCAATGGTGGCGTTGAAGACGGTCAGGCCGAGAAGCTGGGCCAGCAGATAGCCGAGGATCCAGCCGCAGACCACCGCCGCCAGGGTGATGATGCTGGTTTCCAGCAGCATCTGGCGGATAATGTCGCCGTTGCCGGCGCCCAGCGCTTTTTGCAAGGCAAATTCGCGGGCGCGTTCGCCGACAATCGCCATCAGGGTGGTGTTCACGCACAGCGACGACAGGGCGAGGATCACCAGCGATACCAGCCCCATCAGCCCTTTGATTTTCTCCAGCACCTGGCCTTCGGTTGCCGAGACCTTACGCACCGGACGGATCTCGAGGTCGGGATAGCGCTGCTGCAGCTGGCCGGCATAGCGCTCCACCTGGCCGAGATCGTTGCTGACGCTCAGCAGGCCGTGGCTGATGATGCCAGGCTTTTGCAGCCAATCCTGTGCGACATCAAGGCTGACAATCAGCATATTATCGGTGGCGTCGCCGGCCTCGACGATCCCCTTCACCAGCAGCTTTTTACGCCGTTGATGATCGACCAGGGTTACGCTATCGCCGACCTTCAGCGCCAGCCGCTGGGCCAGCTTCACGCCGATCATGGCGTTGCGATCGTCAAAGCTGACGCCGATCCAGTCGCCGCTGACCTGCCAGTACGGCACCAGCTTTTGCAACGACTCAAACCACACGCCGACCATCACCACTTTTTCCAGTTCGGTGCGCGCCGTGCCGTACAGCCAGGGGCTGGCGCCATGAATCAGCCCCTGCGGCGCGGCGTCGAGAATGGTCTGCAGCTCCGGCTGCGGCATCCGGGTGCCGTGGGCCGGCCCGATATAAAAATTGGCGCCGAAGGTCCGCAGCTCCTCGCTCATTTTGCTGTTGATGTCGAACCACACCGCGGAGAGCGCGGTCACGATGGTGGCGCCGACCGCCAGCGCGGCAAAGACCACGCTGACCCGCTGTAAGCGCAGGCGCAGCGCCCGCCAGACCAGTAACCACAGCATGTCGCGCTTAGCGGCCATACAGCACCTCCACAGGGTAAAGCCGGGCAATGCGTCGCGCCGGGAACCAGGTGCCCACAAGCGCAATCAGCACCGCAATTACCAGTACGCAGGGCACCACGATCCAGGCAAAATTAAGCGGCGTGGCAAACAGCATCAGACCGATGATCTTCGCCAGCCCCCAGCCGGCAACGCAGCCCAACGCCCCGCCGAGCAGGCCGCCCAACGCCGCCTCCAGATAAAACAGCAGCAGAATTTGCCACTGCCGCGCGCCCAGCGCCTTCATCAGGCCGATCTCCCGGGCGCGTTCCATAATGGTGCTGGTCATCAACGAGGCGATGCCCATTGCCGCCGCGGCCAGCGCGGCGAGGGTGACCACCGCCATCAGCAGCTGGATTTTATCGATCACCACCCCTTCCGATGCCGCAACCTGCCAGACCGGGCGCACCTCGGCGCCGGAGATCGCCTCCTCCAGCTGGTGGGCAATGGATGACACATACGCCGTGCAGTACCACAGGTCATACTCTTCAGCATTCAGCGCCTCGAGGTTTTCGCGCGCTCGCCGCGACAGCTCGTTTTCCGGGACGGTCAACGCCGACACGCGAATCGCCTGAATTTTTCCCGCTAAACCCAGCAGTTGCTGCACCACGCCAAGCGGCATCACCAGCTGGGTATCCTCATCGCCGCCGCTGGATAAAATGCCGCTGACCGTGACGTTCACCGCCGTGTCGCCCACCTGTAAGCGGAGGCGATCGCCGGGCTGCCAGCCGTAATGACGCGCCAGGGCATGTCCGACGAGCGTCTGCGCCTCTGCCCCCGGCGGCTCCTGCGGCCAGCGGCCGGTGACCTGCCAGAACGGGCTGACCGTGCGCTGCCCGGTCGCATAGCCCTCCTCATCAGGTATCGTGACCGGCTGCTCAAAGAAGGTGCCCAGCACCCGAATATCATGCCCATCCACCTTCACTTCTCCGCTAAGCATCGGGGCAAAACCGACAATATTGTTGCGCCAGAAGATATCTTTGATGTTGGGCAGTTCGCCCTCATCGAGGAAGTCGTCGCTGGCCAGAGGGTTGCTCTGCTCGCTGAATAAAGCGGGAAGCGCGGCCTGCCCCGCCGGCTCAATCAGGATATTGGCGCCGTAGGATTTCAGCTCGCGGGACATTTTGTCGCCGATGTCGATAGACACCGCCAGCAGCGCCGAGATCAGACTGGTGGCCAGAAACACGGTTAACACCGCCAGCGATTTGCGGCGCAGATTACGTCCCCACGACTGGTAGATCATTCGCCACAGCATCGCTACTCCTCCTCCACGGCGCCGGGGGCAAACGCGGCGGGGGTACTACGGAAACGGTCATAGTTCGCTTCGGAGGCGAAGAACCAGGTTTTGCCGCCGTAGCTGTATTTATACTCCGCCGCGGTGTTGGTCAGGGTCGAACCATCCACCGGGTCGGTGACCTTGATGGTCAATACGGTAGAGAAATAGTTGGCTCCCACGGCAAGCGCCGCAGCGGGTATCGTCAGCTCGGTTTCATCGTTGCGCCAGCCATCAATCGGCACCGGATTACAGCCGCCGGCTTTGCCAATGGAGGGGATAAAAATATGCACTCCGCAGGCAACGCAGATCACCTGGTTTCCCTCCATGACATAGCCCTGATCGCCGCACAGCAGGCAGGCGTCGAACACCACGCCGAAGCGTAATTTGTCGGGGTAGCGGTTAATGACAAAAAAGCGTACCGCTTTACCATCATCCGCCACCCAGACAAAACGATGCAGCTTGCCATCGCGAATCTGGGCGACGGGAATGTGCACCCGGCCATCGGCGGCCTGGGTCACCGGCTGCGCTTGCGACAGCCTCGGCGGCTGCGAGGCCACCAGATCCCACCACAGCTGACCGCCGAGGATCGCCAGCGCGCAGCAGGCGGTGGTTAACCCGAGGCGCACGGCGCCACGGCGTTCGGCCCGCGCAAGCCGGCGGGCAATCGGTTGGTCAGCCCCCTTCACCGCCAGGCTATAACGGCGGATCGCCGGGAGCCAGCACAGACTCAGCAGCAGGAGCACCGCGACGGCCAGCCAGTTATACAGCGCCGCGTTGTTGGTCACTTTGGCGACAAAACTGAGCAGCGGCTTCAGCAGCGGGACGATCTGCAGCTTCATCAGCAGCAGCAGTAGCGTGCCGGACAGCGGTAGCCACAGCAGGATCGCCAGCAATATCGTCAGCGGCCAGTACAACCAGCGCATCCGACGCAGCAGCATGGCGCAGAGCGCCGCGGCAAGGCACAGGAACGCAAAGGCCAGCACCATCGCGGTCAGATTCAACAGCAGATCGGTATTCAGCACGTGGGTGGAGGTCAGGCCCCCGAGATTGGGATCCAGCGCCCAGTGGCGTGCGGCGCCAAACACGAGGATCCCCTGCCAGAGGTAGCGCAGGCGTGGCCCGGCCCACCAGAAGCTGAGAATAAACAGCAGCGAAAGCAGAATTTCTCCGCCGACCAGCAGCAGCTGTAGCGTCTGGCTGCCGCGAATAAACAGTCCGGCCAGCAGCCCGGCGGCCAGCGCCGCGAGCAGCGTCCAGACCAGGGGGCGCACCGCCGGAGGCGCACCGCGCCCCCAAAGCGCCGACGAGAGCAGCGCGATGCAGAAAAAGACCTGTAGCGTGGTGACGAAAAAATAACTCATGACTTCGACCCGGTACGGCGGATGACTTCAATCCGCAGACAGCAATACAGCGCAGGAGAGTCCGTGCCCCTCCTGCGTGACGGACGCTTAGTTCAGGCCGACGTACTTGAACTCATAGCTGACATCAAACGGTTTCCACCAGCGGCCGACGCCGGTTTCGCTATCGGTATGACGGTGCATCCCGGCTTTTGACGGCGGTTCAATGTGGTAGGTCACTTTATAGTTGCCGACCCCCATCATTTTGATATTGGCGCCATAGTGCGGGCCGTCGCTGGCGACCATCGGCATAAAGGTCCCTTCCTGTTTTTCGCCGGTGTCGCTATTGACCAGGGTGTAGGAGATGGTCAGGTAGGGGATCCATTCGCCCGCACCAAAGCCATTTTTGCCCCCTTCCACCGCATGAATATCGGCTTCCAGATGGATATCCGATTTCGCTGCCGGCAGCCCCATCCCGCGCGGCTCCATATCGATCGGCTGGAGATAGACGGCGGCGAGCTCCATTTCATTCATGGTGACCGGCTCGCCGGCCGGATACTCTTTAAACGCCAGCGCCGCAGGAGCGGCAAAAATTCCGGCCACCGTGGCACTGATAATCAAGGTCTTCTTAATGGTCATCTGACAAATCCTCTCGTCTTAAATGGTTAGTCATTATTTTTTATACTCTCGCCGGATAGCAGACTGCGGCGTCGCATGACCCACAGCGCGACCAGCGCCGCAATCAGTAACATCACCTGCGGCGCCAGGGTTTCCAGATAGGGGTAAATTCCCAGCCAGCTGATTTCCGGGACCCCGCCGATCAATGTCGGCTGGAACAGCTTGCCCTCCACCAGCTCCAGCACGCCTTTACCGGCAAAAACGAATGCCATCAGGTACATGAAGCCGCCAGTGAACATGAAGAACGGTTTAAGCGGCAGACGGACCACCGAGTAGCGCATGATCAGCCAGGCGACCAATAACACCACGCAGCCAATGGCGAACCCGGCGCCAATGGCCAGATGACCGGGCAGCCCCTGCGCATCGCCGATCAGGGCGTAGTAAAACAGCACCGTTTCGGCCCCCTCGCGATAGACGGCAAGGAAGCTGGTCAGCCACAGTCCGACCAGCGAGCCGCGGGAAAGCGAATGACTGAGCTTGCCCTCCAGCCAGGCCTTCCAGTGGCGGGCCTCGACTTTCGACAGCAGCCAGTAGCTCATAAAGAACAGCATCACCACGGCGATCAGCATGGTGATCCCTTCCAGCAGCTCCCGGCTGGCGCCGGAGTTGGTAAACAGCAGCTGGAAGATAACCGCCGTCGCCACGCTGGCAATCAGCGCCACGATGACCGACTGGCGAATCAACGGCAGTTTGTCGTGATGGTCATTTTTCACCAGGTACGCCACGATGGCCGCCACAATCAGCAGCGCTTCCAGCCCTTCGCGGACGATGATCAGCAGGCTGTAGAGCAGCAGGCTCCACTGCGTCTCCTCCCCCTCACCCAGCATCGTCACCGCCTGCTGCAGATCCGCGCGCAGTGCCGCCGCTTCGGTCGCCAGCGCTTCCTGCGGCTGGCCGGCTTTCATCAGACTGACCATGCGGGTGAAGTGGGCCTCAAGGCGGGTTTTGAAGGTGGCATCGCGGGAGCCTATTTTGTTCTCCATGCCGGTGGCTTCGAAGCGGTCGAAGTAGGTATCCTGAATATCCAGAATCGCATCCCCGGCTTCCCCGCGCTGGTAACGCGCCAGCGCGGCATCGACGCTGTGGTTAATGCCGGTCGCCACGCTGGCCCAATCGGCACGCGGCGCGGTATCGGCAACCGGCGCGGCGCCTTCCGCCGCCGGGGCGCTAACCGGCTGATCGTCGCGGGTGGTCGGCAGGCCAGGCAAAATATCTTCCAGATCCTGAAGCAGCGCGGTGACCTGGTAGGCGACGTCGTTCAGCCGATCCGGCTGGGCCGTCAGGGCAATCAAGGCGGTAAACTGCTGGTTAATCGCCGCCGCCGTTTTCGCCGAACGGTTTTGCCGTACCGACATTTCCATTTCAGAGTTTTTAAACCCCTGATAGTGCGCCTGCTGTACCTGCTGGCTGGCGTGGCTAAAATCCCCCGCCTGATAGGCGCTCACCGCCTGCGCCAGCAGATCGTCGATGGTGCGGAAGCTGTTCTGCCAGTGCAGGGCGATATCGTCGCGGGTTAAGGCGGTATGCTGCTCTTCCGCCACCAGCCGATGGCCGCCATCGAGAACCGGTTCAACTTCACGCAGCGCTTTTTTGAGCCCGTCGATCCGCGCCTGGACCTCCGCCAGCGGTTTGCCGTCGGCGATCATCCTCCGGATATCGCCGAAGGTGCTTTCCATCTCGTAACTTTTGCGCGCCGAGAAATTGATGCGAATCGGCCCTTCGAGGTTCTCAAATACTTCAAAGTAGGCGGCCTGCACCTCCCGGCGCGCCTCGTTGTTTTTTTGCTGCTGGTACAGCTGCGACGTGTTATCCAGCCGCTGCTCGATATCCTCGATATAGGGTGCATAGTGGGTTTGCGCCATTGCGCACGCGTTAAACAGCAGGCTAAACAGCGTTAACAGCAAAAAATGACGAGCCCCGGGCATGATCCATCCCATTATGATTAATGATAATAGTTATCATTGTCATTTTTGCTCGCAGCGACATGATGCAGATCATGAGAATGTCAAACAGTGACAATTTATGTAAACTGCTGCAAAGAGCAGCCTGTTCGATTACCTCCGCTATTGGCGATTAAATTGTGCCTTCGGTCGCCTGTTGAGACGATAAAAATACGACGCCGGGCGGGCGTCGTGAGGCGAGAAAAATAAAGCGCCGACTACTGCGTTAATATCGCCGGATTGTCCTGCAGCTGGCGCAGGAAATTGCCGTACCCCTGCTCTCCCATCCAGAAATTAATGCTCTTCCCGACGCCGGTTGAGGTTAAGGTCGCCCCGCTGATGCCATCCACGGTATACACATCGTGCTGGCCGGGATTATCCTGAACGACTTTCAGGGCAGGATTTCCTTGCCGATCGCGTATTTTTTTGCCTGCCCACTGGCTGCGCCACTGCGGGTCCTCCACTCTGGCGCCCAGCAGCGGCGTTTCATTTTGCCGGTAATAGAGTAAATCGTTCACCGTGCGGCCATCGATGTCGAGAGCCACCAGCGCGTACATCATCGATTTAGCGCCTTTACCGTATACCGGTAAAATAACCTGCTGAATATGATTGTTTTTATCACGAACCAGGTAGATATCGACCGGCGAACAGCGCTGCCGGATCTGGGCCGGGTCGTGGGCCGGGGAGAGATCGACGCAGCGTTTCTGCTCTCCCTCCGATGCTCCGGCCGGTAACAGCTGGCCGCTATCCAGATTCAGCCGGCGAGTGGCGATTCGCGTCTGATATAGCGTTCTCACGGTTTGCGCATCGGCTGGCCCATTTTTCACCAGCCCGGCGACCTTGAGAACCGCGGCTTCGGTTTCTTCGTTTACCGGTTCAGCAAAATTATCTTTGAGCAGCAAAAAATAAGCAGCAACAATTGCAAAACATAAAACACAAATAACCATCAAAGATAAAAAAATAATTTTACTCTTACGCATATGCTGTTATTCCCGTCGCGCGTTGAATGCCTGCGCTATAGCTTGCAATCGTTTTTATCCGGCTGTCCACTGCGTTTTGCATAATATTTCCGTTGATGCAGAGAGCCCACGCGTCGCTGAGATAAAAAATACATAACCCTTTTTTAAAATAACAGCCGCAGGGTTGCTAAGAACATTCCCGTTATTATGAGGATATTTTATATTTAGCGGAGCGAAAAATAAGCCGATATAGGTAGCGAAAACCGTTCGTCACAGTCGCGACCGGCGCAACATCAGCGGATGCGGGGGATCATGGGGCCGGGCGAAACCGGCCCTGGGCCGTTCACCTGCCTGGCGGCAAACAAAAGTGTGCGAAACCGATGGTAAACGGAACATTCCCCTGAACCCGCGCCAGAAGCCCTTTCGCCTAAACCAGCGGTTACCTACCTACGCAAGCCCACGATAAATCATAAACCGAGGCTGGCCACCTTAAGTGACCAGCATTATGCCTGACGCTGGTGTTTTTTAAGATTAATCTTATAATGAGCGGATAAAATAGAGCCAGCCTGTCAACGTCACCCCGGGATAAGCGACAAACATGTCCAGACCTACGACGCTGTACGTTCCCCATGTGTTAAGCGCGGCGGATATTGCGCCGGAAGAGCGCTATCAGCGAATAGCGCAGAACCTCAGCTGCTATGGCATTGAGGTCGTAAATAATCGCCGTCCGGCAGAGATTATTGCCCACCATAAAACCATATCTGCTATTTCCGGCGATTATTGTAGTGCAATGGGTTCTAAAAACGAGACAATCTTCGACCCGCATCAGGTGGCTGAGTCTTCAACCTATATTTCTCTGCTGGTACAGGGGCATCAGCTGATCGGCGGTAGAAAAAAATCAGCCGTCGCCCAGGTTAATCCGGGACAGCTCATCGTTCATCAGCGCAATGATTATTACAATTATCAATGTGATGATGTCAAACAGCTGTATATCATTCCGCATACTGCGAAAATCCAAACGCTATTTAGCGGGCAATTGACCAGCCCAATCATCTCCCTGGATAATCACCCTTTAGCGCTATTTTTAAAATCGCATATGTTGCTGCTGGACGCCCATTCGGCAAGTTTATCCGTACAGGAAACCGCGGCGATCGTCGATGGTTTACATCATATCGCGCTGCAGGTGCTGGCCGATGTGGCGCAGGAGAAAGGACTGCGCTCGTCAGGAAAACTCGCGCATCTTGTGAACAGCGCAAAATCGTTTATTGCGCTTAATTATCATCAACATAACCTCTCTCCTGACCTGCTTTGCCGGATGCTGCGCTGCTCAAGATCCAGCCTCGACCGGGCTTTTCAGCAGCAGGGGAGCTCGGTGATGGCGGAGATTAAAGAGATACGCCTGGAGGCGGCCCGGCAGCTGCTGGAAACCGATCCCCGGCTGCGGGTTGAGCAGGTATCCTGGCGCTGCGGTTTTGTCAGCCACCCGTTATTCAGCAAGAGTTTTCGTGAAAAATACCACTCCACGCCGAAAGCCTGGCGCGACAACCATTACAAATAAAATGAATGCCCGGGCCATCGCCGGGTATTAGCGATGACGGAAAGATTTAAAGCGCATCGCTTTGCGTTCTTTTATATAACTCAATAAGCAATAGATCGATAATCCCAGCAGCGAAATCGCGACAATAATTAAAAACAGAGCACTGATGTTCATTTTGGTCTTCTCTTTATCATTTATTAGCTGGTTTTTATCATAATGATTATCAGTGCCACGAACAGCACGCCGGGCCTCAAGCCTGTTTCCTGTCCCTCATTTCTCTGCTGCGCTTTCCGGTCGGCAACAGGTTGATCTTCTTCGCCAGGGAGAGCAGCATGGAAGCGCAAACTTAACAAAACAACAACACAATCAGAGAACAACAGGAGTGTATCAGTGCCTACCGGATATCGTTTTCCCGCCGCGGATCTGCATCAGTTCGTCGAAACGCTGTTCTGCCATCTGGGTAGTTCGCCCACCGAAGCCTCCCTCGTCGCCGATCACCTGGTCGCCGCCAATCTGGCTGGCCACGACTCGCACGGCGTGGGGATGATCCCCTCCTACGTCCGTTCCCAGGCGCAGGGGCACCTGCAGCTTAACCGCCATGCCAGCATCATGAAAGACGCAGGGGCGGTCGTGACCCTCGACGGCAACGGCGGTTTTGGTCAGGTGGTCGCCCACGAAGCGATGCAGATCGGCATCGAAAAAGCCAGGCAGCACGGTATGGCGGCCGTTGCGCTACGCAACGCGCACCATATCGGGCGCATTGGCTACTGGGCCGAACAGTGCGCGGCGGCGGGATTCATTTCCATCCACTTCGTCAGCGTCGTCGGCGATCCGATGGTCGCTCCCTTTCGCGGCAAAGACAGCCGCTTCGGCACCAACCCGCTGTGCGTGATTTTCCCGCGTCGCGGCCAGCCGCCGCTGCTACTTGACTACGCCACCAGCGCCATCGCCTTTGGTAAAACGCGCGTCGCCTGGCACAAAGGGGAAGCCGTTCCGGCCGGTTCGCTGATTGATGCGCAGGGCGAGCCGACCACCGATCCGGCGGTAATGCAGACCTCGCCGTTAGGCGCCCTGCTCACCTTCGCCCAGCATAAAGGCTACGCCCTGGCGACGCTGTGCGAAATCCTCGGCGGCGCCGTCTCCGGCGGTAAAACCACGCATCAGCAGAGCCTGCAAACCTGCGTCGATGCCATTTTCAACTGTATGACCACCCTTATTCTCGACCCGGAAACCTTCGACGCCCCGGACATGCAGGGCCAGACCGAGGCCTTTATAGACTGGTGTAAGCAGTCGCCTCACGATGCAGATGCGCCGATTCTGGTGCCTGGAGAGTGGGAAGAGGCCAATCGCCAGGCACGCCTGGCGCAGGGTATCCCGCTGGATGCCGGCAGCTGGCAGGCGATCTGCGAAGCGGCGCTGGCGGCCGGATTAACGCCAGAAGTCCTGACGCAGTTCCAGCATACCGCGCGCTAAGCCCCGCACGAACGCCCTTCCCGGGCGTTCCCTGGCATCATCGTCATTAGTGACGACATCACGACGACCGACGGTCACCACCAAAACAATATCGTTATTTATCAATAAATTAACTATTGGCATAACTTCTGCAACACTCAAAATGCCTGCTGGTCTTTGGCTACAACTGCGCAGATTCCCCCCTATCGTCGTCCGGCGGGTGATAAAGCGCGCGAAAACGGCGCGAAAATCATCGTCTGCGACCCGCGACGGGTTGAAACCGGTCGCGTGCAGATTAACAGTGCCGATGCCGCACGGTTGGGGATCGCGGATCGGCTGCTGGTGTGGGTCAGCTCGCGGCGCGGGA
Source organism: Klebsiella sp. NPDC088457 (assembly GCF_044900465.1). Taxonomy (NCBI): domain Bacteria; kingdom Pseudomonadati; phylum Pseudomonadota; class Gammaproteobacteria; order Enterobacterales; family Enterobacteriaceae; genus Klebsiella; species Klebsiella sp. NPDC088457. Next base: position 99,120 of record NZ_JBJDNH010000003.1, read on the forward strand.
AAGTGATGACCCGCGCCGACATCAGCGACCGCATCAATCAAGGCGCCGTCTATATGACCTACCAATGGTGGGTCGGGGCCTGCAAAGAATTAACCCAGGACAACCTCGACCCGATCTCAAAAACGCCGGAAACCAAATATTGCCCGGTGAAGATTGAGCCAATCGCCGATCAGCGCTGGAGCGAACAGTTCGCCTGGCGTGCCTACAGCGATATGAAGGCGCGGCTGAAAGCGGCGGCCAACGCCTGAACAAAGCCACAAGGGAGAGGCGTTGGCCTCTCCCCCGCATGGATACGCTGCCGACGGCGTTTGCCACGCAGCGCCGCTGTTCAACGAACCGGCAGCAGCTTTTCCACCAGCTCGCTCCACAGGGCCACGCCATGTTCGATCAGGTCATCGTTAAAATCGTATCCGGCGTTATGCAGCGGTTTTGACGGGATTTCGCCGTCGGTGCCAATCCAGAAATAGGCTCCCGGACAGACCTCCAGCATGCAGGCAAAATCTTCCGACGCCATCGAGGGGTTGATCTGCCCGCTCACCGCCGACTCGCCCAGCGCGGCGATCGCGACCTCGCGCACTTTTATCGCCTCCGACGCATGGTTTTTCGTCACCGGATAGCCGGGATACCAGAAAATCTCCCCCTGCACATCAGAGACCTGCGGCTGCGTGCTGACATAGCGCTCAATCAGCCCTTTCACCCGTTCGCGAACCCGGTTGCTCAGGCAACGGAAGGTCCCGCGCAGCACCACCTTGTCCGGCAGGACGTTAATCGCTTCGCCGCCGGCAATCTGGGTAATGCTGACCACCGCCGATTCCTGCGGCGAGAGACGACGCGAGGGGATGGTCTGCAGCGCCATAATCAGCTGCGCGGCGGCGACAATCGGATCGGCGCCGCTTTCCGGCATCGCCGCGTGACAGCTCTTGCCGGTCAGGGTTATCTCAAAGGCGTCAAGGGAGGCCATCATCGCCCCGTCGTTGATCGCCACGTGCCCCAGCGGCAGCCCGGGCCAGTTATGCAACGCGTAGATGGCGTCCATCGGGAACAGATCGAACAGGCCCTCTTCCACCATTTTGCGCGCGCCGCCGAGATTCTCTTCCGCCGGCTGGAAAACAAAATGCACCGTACCGCGAAAACGGCGGCTCTGCGCCAGATGCGCGGCCGTCGCCAGCAGCATCGCGGTATGACCGTCGTGCCCACAGGCGTGCATCACGCCCGGGTTTCGTGATTTATAGCTGACGTCGCCCAGTTCGGTAATCGGCAGCGCATCCATATCGGCCCGCAGGCCGATAACCGGTCCCGGGCCGTTCTCCAGCGTGGCGACCACGCCGGTCCCCGCGAGGCCGGTATGTACCTGCAGACCAAATGATGTCAGTAATTCAGCGACGCGCCGCGAGGTTTCCTGTTCCTGATAGCCCAGCTCCGGGGAGGCGTGAAAATCACGTCGCCAGCGGATGGCCTCGGCGATCGATGAAGGCGATACTGCCATGTCTTACTCCTTTCCTGCACAGCATCAACGCTGAATGAGTATTGGATTGGGATACCGTTTATACAGGCCTCCCCCGCCGACGGCGGAATGCCCTATTGGTTATATCCTTTCGCCAGCGCGCTGACAACACTCGCCCAACGCCTGAGCGCAGCGTTTCGCCGCCGGCCCGCGCACGAATATCAATATTAGTAGTCATTTCAGCGGTGACAGACGGCATACGATTAATTAATATGCAGGGCTATCGGCAATCTGCCGGATTATCCACCTGTTGACTTCCGTTATCGGGAATAAAATGTTTAACCCAGACCACAATCGCCTGGCCCCCACCCTGGCGATGATCATGGCCGCGTCGCTGGTGGGCTTTATCACCGGTTATACGGTGCCGTTAATCAGCCTTGAGCTGGCGCAGCAGCAGATAGACACCGTCTACGTCGGCCTGCTGGCCGCCCTGCCGCCGGCCGGAATGATGCTCTCGTCATTCCTTTCCCCTGCCCTGTGTCGGCGTTTTGAAATGGGCGCCCTGCTGATTTTCAACCTGCTCCTGCTGGCGCTCGCCACTATCGCCTCATGCCTGACGGTCGATCTGCTGCAGCTGTTGCTGCCGCGTTTTTTGACCGGGATCGCCTCAGGGGTGATCATCGTCCTCGGCGAGAGCTGGATAACCGGCGGCGCGGCGGGGAAAAACCGCGCCACCCTGACCGGGATTTATGCTTCGGCCTTTACCGGCTGCCAGCTGGCCGGGCCGCTATTGATTTCTGCCGGCGCGGAATATCAGCCCTGGGTACTGCTGGCCGTCGCTGGCCTGACCGCGCTGTGTCTGCTGATGCTGCGCCATCTGCCGACCGGCAGCCGCGAGCATCTGGCCGAACGCGCCAGCTGGCGTAGCCTCGGCGCCTTTTTACCGGTGCTGGCCTCCGGGGTATTCTGCTTTGCCTTCTTTGACGCCAGCATTCTGGCGCTGCTGCCGCTGTACGGTATGGATAAAGGGCTGAACGAAGCGATGGCGGTGCTGCTGGTCACTCTCGTATTGACCGGCGACGCCCTGTTCCAGGCGCCGCTGGGCTGGGTTGCCGACACGTTCGGCATCCGCCGGGTGCATCTCGGTTGCGCGATCGTTTTCTGCCTCGCCCTGCTGGCCCTGCCTTTCCTGCTGGGATCGCACCTCCAGCTGATTGTCGGTTGCCTTATCCTCGGAGCGGCGGCGGGGGCGCTGTATACACTCTCGCTGGTGCGCGCCGGGAAAACCTTCAACGGGCAGAAGCTGATTATGATTAATGCGCTGCTCGGTTTTTTCTGGTCGGCGGGCAGCGTTGCCGGGCCGGTCGTCAGCAGCCTGCTGATTAGCGTATCGGGCTATGATGGATTGCTGATCGCGCTGTTAGCCTGCGGCGCGGTGTTCCTGCTGATTCAGTGGCTGGGGAAGACGGAAAAGGCCCTGCTGGCGAACGCCCGGCAGGACAGCGATGGCGAGAATGCGCAAGCGGAAACGGTGTAACGGAATAATAGCGCCATCAGGGGTTGCCCCCCTGATGGCGCGTGGCGTCGTTATAAGACTTTACTAAGAAATGCCGCCGTACGAGGGTTGCTCGGGGCGGTAAAGATCTGCTCTGGTTTCCCCTCTTCCTGAATGACGCCCTGGTCGATGAAGATAACCCGATCGGCGACTTCACGGGCAAAGCCCATTTCATGGGTCACGATCACCATCGTCATCCCTTCGCTGGCGAGATTTTTCATCACCGCCAGCACATCGCCCACCAGCTCGGGATCCAGCGCGGAGGTTGGCTCATCAAACAGCATAATGGACGGTTTCATCGCCAGGGCGCGGGCTATCGCCACCCGCTGCTGCTGGCCGCCGGACAGGCTCGAGGGCCAGGCGTCACGCTTATCGCTGAGCCCGACTTTCGCCAGCAGCGCCTCCGCCAGCGGCACCGCCTGCTGACGGTTCATGCCAAGCAGGTTCATCGGCGCCATGATCAGGTTTTCCAGCACCGTCATGTGCGGGAACAGGTTAAAGCGCTGGAAGACCATCCCCACGCTTTCCCGCAGCTTATTCAGATCGGTGCCGCGATCGTGGGCGGCAAAACCGTTAACCTCCACGATGCCTTCACTAACGGTTTCGAGGGCGTTCATACAGCGCAGGAAGGTGCTTTTCCCGGAACCGGATGGCCCGATAATGCACACCACTTCCTGCGGTTTAATATCACAGCTGATGCCGCGCAGGACGTGGCTATCGCCGAAGCGTTTGTGCAGATTATTAATGTGAATCACTTTTGCCAAACCTCTTTTCCAGACGGTTAACCAGCTGCGCCAGCAGGAACGTAATCACCCAGTAGACCAGCGAGATAGTCAGGTAGGGTTCCCAGTAGGTGGCGTAGGCGCCGGAAACGGTACGCGCGGCATAGGCCAGGTCGGCGAGACCAATCGCCGAGGCCAGCGAGGAGTCCTTCACGATGGCGATGGCGTTATTGCCCAACGGCGGCAGAATACGGCGAAAAGCCTGCGGCAGAATCACCTGGCGCATGGTTTTCCACCACGGCATCCCCAGCGCGCGCGACGCTTCCATCTGCCCTTTATCGATAGACTGGATCCCGGCGCGGAAAATTTCCGACACGTAGGCCCCGGCATTGAGGGTAATCGCCACGATACAGGAGAGAAACGCCCCGTAGTTCGAACGCAGCTCACGGGCAAAATCGGCGCTCATCAGCCCGCCGGTGACCAGCAGACCATCGCGCGGGTTGATAAACAGCGGCACCAGCGCGAAGTGCACCACCATGATCTGCACGAACAGCGGCGTACCGCGAAAGGCGCTGACGTATACGCGAACCGGAAACTGCACCAGGTAGCGCAGGACAAATTTCCACGGCCCGTGTTCAGCTTTCGCCATCCGCCCAAGCCCGAGAGTCAGGCCCCACAGGGTGCCGAGGATCACGCAGATAATGGTACATTTAATGGTCATCAAGGCGCCGTCCATAAACAGCGGGCCGTACTCCTCGATGATCTCCCAACGGAATCCCGTCATAACCCTTCCCTAAAAAATACGGCTATCGCACTCGTCGATAGCCGTAGTGAAAACCAAAAGATACATTATTGTGCAGGCAGCGTCGGCACGTTCTCGTCAAACCAGGTTTTGTAGATGCTGGCGTAGGTGCCGTCAGCGACGATCTTCTGCAGGCCGGCGTCGATCTTCGCCCGCAGCGCGTCGTTGCCTTTCGCTACCGCGATGCCGAAATACTGGCGTTCAAACCTGGCGTCCGGCACCAGCTTGAACTGCTTTTCCGGATGCTGCTTGATGTAGTACTTCACCACCCCGACATCGCCCACCGCCGCGCTGACGCCGTCTTCAAACAGCTCCTGCAGCATCAGCGGCGTATTGTCAAAACGCTTAATCGCGGTGCTGTTTTTACCCAGCTCTTCCGAGACCACGATATCGCCGGTGCTGGAGTTAACCACGCCGACTTTCTCGTTTTTCAGCGCCGCCAGCGAGGTGACCTGTGAGTCGGCCGGTACGACGATAGACTGCTCGGCCGGGAAATAAGGCGCGGAGAAATCCACCATCTGCTTACGCTTATCGGTAATGGTGATCCCGGAGATGATGATGTCGCGATCGCCAGTACCGAGGGTGGCGAAGATCCCCTCCCACGGGGTATTCACCAGCTTGATATTAAAGTTTTCCGCTTTCGCGATCGCTTTGATGATGTCGATATCAAAGCCTTCCAGCTGCTTCTGGTTGTTTTCATACTCGAACGGGCGATAGGTGCCCCCCGCGCCGACAACGTAGGTTTCCTGCGCCGCCTGGGCGCTCCCCACCAGTGCCGCCATCAGGCAACACGCTTTGATCCAGTTCTTAACCATGACAACCTCTTTTTATGCATATATTTTGCATAAAAATACACATCATCAGCAGTGCATGCAACCGGAAACCTTCGCGGTAGTGAATTATCGTATTATTAGCCGCGCTTGCCGCCGGATTTACCGATAGCTTTATGCAGCTCGTTGATGCGTTTCATCGATTTCATGGTTCTTTGCGGGGTGGTGGTAGCCACCGAAAGCACCAGCATTTCGAGACACACCAGCACCGTGCCGTGTAGCGGCACCCGGCCATTATCGCCGCCGCGCGGTACGTCGATCACCACCTGCGCCTCCTGGCTAAAACGCGAATCCACCGCCTGGGTGAGTAAAATCGTCGGGATCCCCAGCCGGCGGGCTTCGCGCAGGGCGGTCATCCCCTCGCGATGCGGCGATTTTTGCCCCATCATAATCAGCACATCGCCGCGCTGCAGGGCGATCAGCTGTTCGGCCAGGCTGAAGCCGGTGCGGTTCATCACGTAGGAAGGTAAACCGATACGGCTGAACAGTCTGGCGGTGTATTCCGCGAGAATGCCCGACGCGCCGATGCCGAAAATCGCCACCTGGCGCGCCTCGCTGAGCAGCGCCACCGCCTGGGAGACGGCGGCGCGGTTAGCCGGGCGCGACAGCACCTCGCAGGCGCGCTGATGGCCCTCCAGCACAAAATCAATGCTCGAATTGACATCGCAGGAGAGCGCATTGACCGTCGAGAGCATTTTTTCCGATGAGGTAATCGAGGGGCCAAACCAGCGCTCCATGGTCTGCTTCAGCTCGCGCAGCCCGGCGAACCCCAGCGCCTGAATCGCCCGCACTACCGTGGCGTCCGAGGTCTGGGTGGCGGCGGCGATCTCCATCGCCGTCCGCTCCAGCACCACCTCGCGGTTGTCGTTGATATAGCTGACCACCGCCAGCAGGCGCGGCGAAAGCTGGTGCGCACGGGCGCGAAAGCGCTCGCCGAACAGATCGACCCGCCCGCGCTCTTTTTTCACCGCCGTCTTCATTGCAGCCCCGCCGGCAGCGGACGCCCGGCAATATGAGACTGCACCTGCGCCACCATCAGGCTCAGCGCGGCGAAGGAATTCGAGATCGCTTCTTCGCGCGGCAGCAGAATATAGCGCCCGGTGCGACAGGCGCGCATAAAGTCACACCAGCCAGGCATCACCCCTTCCATCGCCTGCAGCTCCTCCTGCGGCTTGCCGCCGGTATCCGAGCGCCAGGTGGCGAAGACGAAATCGGCGTCCAGCTCCGGGAGTTGCTCGCCGCTGACGTCAATGCGCTGGCCATCGGGGATCTTGTCAATCAGCGGTGGGAAGCGGAATCCGGCGTCGCGCAACACCCGGCCCAGCGCATGGTAGGAGTGGTGAACGGTGACCTTGCCGTTGTTGGCCTGAATGACCGACACGGTGATATTCGCGGTATCCACCATCGCTTTCAGCTGCTTAATCTGCTCCTGATAGCGCCGTTCAAGAATCGCCAGCCGCGCTTCGCTGCCGGTGAGCTGCGCCAGCTTGCGGTAAATACGCGGCGCGCTGCCCTGTAAATGATCGATGCTGACCGTCGGAGCAATCTTCTCCAGTTGTTCCACGGAAACATGGCGACTCGGTTCGGTGATGATCAGATCCGGTTTCGCCGCCGCCACCGCCTCCAGATCGATGTCGGCGGTGCCGATAAACTGGATGGCGCTGTTATCAAAATCGATGCCGGTCAGCTGGGCGCTGGAGCGCAGATAGTGGCTCCCGTCCGGACGGGTGCGTCCGTGGCTGGCTACCGGCGGCACGCCGAGTTCAATCAGGGGAATCGTGATGTCGAGGTCGTGCATCGACACGATGCGCTGCGGGTGCAGCGGCACCTGCACCACCCGACCTAAATCATCGGTAAAAGTCTGCGTCTGACTCACGGCGGTGCCACCGGCGGCACCGGCGGTCGCCGCCACGCATAACAGGAGAGAAACGAACCAACGCATAGCCACCCTTAACATTTACAGGACGTCACGACGACGCCACAGCAGCACAATAAAAAATGGACACCCCACCAGCGCAATGACGATCCCGGCCGGGATTTGTAACGGCGCAAAGGCCAGACGCCCGATGGTATCGGTGACCAGCACCAGCAGCGCGCCAATTAAGGCGCTTCCGCTGAGCAGCGCGACCTGGCCGCCGCGCAGCAGAAAGCGCGCCATATGCGGCGCCATCAGGCCGACAAACCCCAGGCTGCCGACGCAGGAGACGCTGGCAGAAGTCAGCAGCACCGGTGCGAAAAAGCGCAGCAGGGTCAGCTGCTGCAGGCGCACGCCAAGTCCTACCGCGGTGCGGTCGCCAAGCAGCGCCACATCCGCCGCGCGGGCGGTCAAAAACAGTATCACGCTACCGGGCAGCGCCCAGCACAGCGCCACCGCCAGCAGCGGCCAGGTTGCCGCATGCAGGCTCCCGGCCAGCCAGATCATCGCCGTCTGGACGTCGCGCACATCGGCGGTGGTCATAAAAATACCGACCGCTGCCGCCAGGGTCCAGGAGACGCCGATACCAATCAGAATAAAGCGCGGGCGGGAGCAATCGCGGGCCAGCGCCAGCACCAGCAGCGCCACCAGCACCCCACCCAGCATCCCCGCCAGCGGCCGCCAGACTAACCCCAGCGTCGGGAAAAACAGGATCAGCGCCAGGACCACCACGCTGGCCCCCTCTTTGACGCCAATCAGGCCCGGATCCGCCAGTCCGTTACGAGTGATGCTCTGCATCGCCGCGCCGGCCAGACCGAGCATCGCACCGCACAGTAGCGCCATAAACAGCCGGGGAAGGCGGATATCAAACAGAATAAAGCGCTGCTGCTCGCCGACGCTTTCCGGGACGAACAACGCGCGTGCGAGGGTGCCGGAGGGCAGCGGGAAGCTGCCGCGCGTCAGGCCGAAGCCCGCCAGCAGCAGAATAATGACCACCAGCAGCGCGGCGCTCTTCAGCGCCGCCGGGCGCAATAACAGCTGATAAGACCCGCGAATCAGCGGCCGGAATCCGGCACGACAGGCCGCGCTTTTCATTTAAAGAACCTCGCCGCGATAAAGATAAAGAGCGGCGCGCCGACCAGGGCGGTCATTGCTCCGGTCGCCAGCTCCTGCGGGGCAACCAGGGTACGGGCGGCGATATCCGCCAGCACCAGTACCAGCGCCCCAACCGGCGCCGCCAGCGGCAGCGCCAGACGAATATCTTCGCTCACCAGGCGCCGCACGACGTGCGGCACCACGAGGCCAACAAAGCCAATCGGCCCGGCCACCGCCACCGCCGAACCGCACAGCAGCGCAATCGCGGCCAGCCCCAGCAGCCGGGTCTGCGCAATCTTTACGCCCAGCCCCATCGCCACCTTGTCGCCCAGCGCCAGGACGTTAAGACGCGGAGCAATCAGCAGCGCCGTGAGCCCTCCGGCCAGCGCCGCCGCCGCCGCCGAGCGCAAGGTCTGCCAGTTCTGCCCGGCCAGATCGCCCGCCAGCCAGGTCCGCATCGCCAGCAGCGTTTGTTCATCCAGAATCAGGATCGCGGCGGTCACCGCCGAGGCAAAGGCAGAGAGCGCGACGCCGCACAGGGTGATGCGCAGCGGCGTCGTGCCGCCGCGCCCGGCAGAGGAGAGCAGCATCACGCCGCCAAACAGCAGCCCCGCGCCGCAGGCGGCAATCAGCGGGCGGGCGGCGACGATCCCGCTCAGGCCCAGCGCTGAAGTCGCCACCACCGCCAGCGACGCCCCGGCGTTCAGCCCGAGGATATGCGGCTCGCCCAGCGGGTTACGAATCACCGTTTGCAACAGCAGCCCGGCGACGCCCAGCGCCGCCCCGGTCAGCAGCGCCGCCGCCAGACGCACCAGCCGGAGGTCGACCACAATCCGGTGTTCGAAATTACGCGGATCATAATCCAGCAGCGCCTGCAGTACCGTCTGCGGAGCCACCCAGCGCGCCCCCAGCCCCAGGTGCACCACCGAGCCGGCAAGCAAAAGCAGCGTCAGCAGCACCAGCGCCAGTTTGGGTCGTGACCGGCGGCGGTGCAGCGCCAGCGCCCGGGCGCTCATGGCGTGACCTCCTGCCGCGAACGAAAAGGCATAAAGAAGGGTTTCCCGGTGTGCGGATTGAGCGACATCTGTACCTCGACGTCAAACACGCTTTTGATCAGCTCCGGCGTACAGGATTCCTGCTCGCCAATCACCCCGGCAATGCGCCCTTGTTTGAGGAATACCAGCATATCGGCATAGTTCACCGCAAAGTTAAGGTCGTGCAGCACGGTCACCACCGTGCGCCCGTGTTCGCGGGTCAGCGTTTGCAGGAGTTCGAGGATATCGACCTGGTAGCGTAAATCGAGCCAGGTGGTGGGTTCGTCCAGCAGGATGGTCGCCGTCTGCTGGGCCAGCGCCATCGCAATCCAGCAGCGCTGCCGCTGGCCGCCGGAGAGGCTGTCCACCGGCAGATGGGCGAATTCAGCGGTGCCGGTTAACGCCAGCGCCTCTTCTACCGCCCGTTCGTCGGCGGCGGACCACTGGCGCATCAGCCCTTGCCAGGGGTAGCGCCCGCGGGAGACCAGCTCAAACACCGTCAGCCCTTCCGGAGTCAGAGGAGATTGCGGCAGGATGCCCAGCTGGCGTGAAACCGCCCGGGTGGGCATCTCGTGAATCGTCTGACCATCGAGACGCACGCTGCCGCCTGCCGGCTTAAGCATGCGCGCAATGGTCGACAGCAGCGTGGATTTACCGGAACCGTTGGCCCCGGCCAGCACCGTCATTTTACCGTGAGGGATCGTCAGATGGATATCATTGACGATAAGGGTCTGGCCATATCCGGCCGACAGGGCATCCAGTACAATCCCCTGCTCCGCAGGTCTCACCCGCTGTGGCATAACTCGCTCCTGCACCGCAGCGGCGTGGCGGTTGGCCCGCGCGCTCTGCACTCAAACAAAAATAAATCTCATTCTCTTTTGATCATGCGGCGGATGAATGTAGTAGTCAATACTCTGTTTTAGCGAAGTGCAAGAGCTGGCACTACGCCATACTCCACGCTAAGTAATAAAAATATTTTATATAATAAACAATAAATTAATAAAAACCCTCCCCGCTAACAAGCCCGGGAAAACCGCGTTTTAGCTGTTGCTGATTTTTTATCTTACAGAACATTTACTACTACATCCCACCGTGATTGAATGATTCTCAATTACATATCTGAACGCAAATTATCGCGGACAACGGATAGATAATATTTTTAAGGGCAATGATTTTATTGGCTTTTTCTGTCCGCAAAGGACGGATTCGTTCACGAGAAACAGATAAATGACTCCATCAACGGTCCCTTTTACCACGCTGAAAGGGCGAGCGCTTTTTTCACTGATTTTTTTGGGTTCCTTTACCTCACCGGGATTAATGGCCGCGCAGGACAGCGCCGGTAAAGATAAAAAGAGCGGCGACGAAACCATCACCGTTGTCGCCGATGGTTCGACACCGAACGCCACCAGCGGCTACCAGCCGGTCAGCAGCGCAACCGCGACGCTAACCTCGATGCCGATGCTGGATATCCCGCAGGTGGTGAATACCGTCAGCGACAAGGTACTGGAAGATCAGCATGCGACCAACCTTGACGAGGCGCTGTACAACGTTGCCAACGTTGTACAGACCAACACCCTTGGCGGTACTCAGGACGCCTTTACCCGCCGCGGTTTCGGCGCCAACCGCGATGGGTCGATCATGACCAACGGCCTGCGCACCGTGTTACCGCGCAGCTTTACCGCCGCCACCGAACGCGTGGAGGTGCTGAAAGGCCCCGCATCAACGCTGTACGGTATTCTCGATCCCGGCGGTTTGATTAACGTGGTGACCAAACGCCCGGAGAGAACCTTCGGCGGCTCAATCTCAGCCACCTCCAGCAGCTTTGGCGGCGGCACCGGTCAGTTTGACGTCACCGGCCCCATCGAAGGGACGCGTCTGGCCTACCGGCTCATCGGCGAATATCAACATGAAGACTACTGGCGCAGCTTTGGCAAAGAGAAGAGCAGCTTTATCGCCCCTTCCCTGACCTGGTTTGGCGACAACGCCACGGTGAACGTCTCGTATTCCCATCGCGACTACAGCACCCCCTTCGATCGCGGCACCATCTTCGATCTCGATACCGGACATGCGGTTAACGTCGATCGAAAAACGCGTTTTGACGAGCCGTTTAACATCACCGATGGCTATTCCGATCTGGCGCAGCTCAACGCCGAATACCGGCTCAATGATGCCTGGACCGCCCGGTTTGACTACAGCTACAGCCAGGATCACTACAACGACAATCAGGCGCGGGTGATGGCCTATGATTCAGCCACCGGCGATCTGACCCGGCGCGTGGATGCGACCCACGGTTCAACGCAGAAGATGCACGACACCCGCGCCGACCTGCAGGGCAACGTGGTGGTCGGCGGCTTTTATAACGAAATTCTCACCGGCCTTGCCTACGAGAATTACGACCTGCTGCGTACCGGCATGATCCGCTGTAAGAACGTGAAAGGGTTTAATATATATAACCCGGTCTACGGGACGCTCGACAAATGCACCAGCGTGTCGGCGGCCGATAGCGATCAGCGCATTCAGCAGGAGAGCTATGCCGCCTACGTTCAGGACGCACTCTACCTGACCTATAACTGGATTGCCGTCGCCGGGGTGCGCTATCAGTATTACACCCAGTACGCCGGCAAGGGCCGACCGTTTAACGTCAACACCGACAGCAGCGACCAGAAGTGGACGCCGAAAGTGGGCCTGGTGTATAAGCTGACCCCGACCGTATCGCTGTTCGGTAACGTGGCCCAGTCGTTTATGCCGCAGTCATCGATCGCCAGCTATATCGGCGACCTGCCGCCGGAAGAGTCCACCGCCTACGAACTGGGCGCCAAGTTTGAGCTGTTTAGCGGGGTGACCGCCAATATTGCGCTGTTCGATATCCATAAGCGTAACGTGATGTACAGCGAGATTGTCGGCGATGAGACCGTGGCGAAGACCGCCGGCAAAGTGCGTTCACGCGGCGTGGAGATGGATGTCGCCGGTTCGTTAACCGACAACCTGAGCGTTATCGCCAGCTACGGCTACACCGACGCCAAAGTGCTCGACGATCCCGACTATGCCGGCAAGCCGCTGCCAAACGTACCGAAACATACCGGTTCGTTATTCCTGAGCTACGACATCCATAACGTCTACGACAGCAATACCCTGACCGTCGGCGGCGGCGGTCGCGCGATGAGCAAGCGTTCAGGCACCAATGGCGCGGACTATTATCTGCAGGGTTACGCGGTGGCGGATGTCTTCGCGGCCTATAAGATGAAGCTGCAATATCCGGTCACCCTGCAGGTTAACGTCAAAAACCTGTTTGATAAGACCTACTACACCTCATCTATCGGGACCAACAACCTGGGTAACCAGATTGGCGACCCGCGTGAAGTGCAGTTTACGGTGAAAATGGACTTCTGATTGCATCACCACGCCCGGACAGCGCCGCCGCGGCCTGTCCGGGTACATCCGTTGCGCCCCCGTAAAACTACCAGTCTTCCGCCTGCCCCAGCATACGTAAAATTTCCTGTCGGTGCTGCAACAGCTGTGGGTTATCCCGATGCCGGGGAAAGGCCAGCGGTAGCGTAAATTCGCCAATGATACGCCCCGGTCGCGGCGACATCACCAGCACCCGTTCACACAGCAGCAGCGCTTCTTCAATATCGTGCGTCACCAGCAGGCTGGTATAACCCTGCTGTTGCCAGAGGGCGATCAGTTCCCGCTGCATGCCGATGCGGGTCAACGAATCCAGCTTGCCCAGCGGCTCATCCAGTAGCAGTAGACGCGGTTCATTGAGCAGCGCCCGGGCCAGCGCCGCGCGCTGGGCCATACCACCGGACAACTGCCGGGGCCACGCCTGGCTGAAGCCCTGCAGCCCCATACGCGCAATCAAGGCATCGGCCTGCGGCTCGCGCCCCTTTCTCCCCTGCGCCTGCGGCCCCAGCAGCACATTCTGCCGCACCGTCAGCCACGGATAGAGGGTTGGATCCTGGAACACCAGAATACGATCGGGCCCAGGGTCGCCCATCGGAGTGTCATCGATGCGGATCTGCCCGCTCTGCAGCGGCTCCAGTCCCGCCAGCAGCCGCAGCAGGGTCGATTTGCCGCAGCCCGATGGGCCGAGCAGCGCCACGCTCTCTCCCGGCCGCAGCTGCAGGCTGATATTCTCCAGCACCGGTACCGTCTGACGACCCAACGTAAAAGCATGATGCAGGTTAGCGATCCCGATGGCTGCGCCGACCGCCGCGGCGCTCTGTCGTGCCGCCGCCGTTACCATTTCATTCCTCCCCGCTGCCACCTGAGCAGCCGGTCACGGACGATAAACAGCCCGCTGATCAGGCCGGAACACAACAAGGCCATCACCAGCAGCGCGGCATACATATTGGGGTAGGCCGCCCAGCCCTGCGCCCACTGCAGATAAAAGCCGATCCCCGACTTCACGCCCACCATTTCGGCGACGATCAGGACGGAAAACGACGCTCCCAGTCCCATAAACATCCCCACGAAAACATTCGGCAGCGCGGCAGGAATCGCCACCTTCAGGATCAGAAAACGCGGGCTGGCGCCCAGCGTCCGGGCGACGTCGTACCACGCCCTATCGATACTCGCCACGCCGGACCAGGTCAGCACGGTGACCGGGAACCAGGTGCTGAGGGCAATAAGAAAAACGCTGGCGCCGAAGCTGGAGGGAAAAATAAACAGACACAGCGGCAGCAGCGCGGTCGACGGTACCGGGCCGAGCAGGCGCAGTACCGGATGCAGCCAGTAGCCGATGCGCTGCGACCAGCCAATCGCCAGGCCGCTGATAAATCCGCAGCAGGTGCCGAGCAGTACGCCAAGCCCCAGCAGGCCCAGCGAGTGCAGCAGGCTATCCAGCAGGCGCGGCCAGTCCTCAAACAGGACTTCGATCAGCGCCTGCGGCGGGGCAAAAAACGGCACCGGCAGGATGGCCGCTTTCGCCGTCAGCCATTCCCAGAGGGCAAACAGCAGCGGCAGCAGCGCCAGCCACCTGCCGGCATCGCGCAGACGCGCGCCTCGCTGATACCAGTAGCGATAGCCCAGCGCCAGCAGCAACAGTCCGCCGCCGAGGGTGAACTGGACCATGGCCCAACCCTGGCTGTAGGGCCAGCGTCGCCCGGCATCCGGCCACGCCAGGGTAAACAGACCGCCGGCCAGCCACAGCGCGGCGGCAACCAGCCCCCCGGACCACAGCGGAAAGCGCCTCACCGTCCGCGGCAGTTCCCGATCAGGCGAATACGTTGACATAAATACTCTCCGCAAACTGGTGAGGATCGGTCCCCGGTTTAATCACCTGCACCCGCTGCAGGTCGGTCGCGTACTGGGTCAGCTCGTTGACAAACGCCTCCCCGACGGCGTGGTGACCATGCCCCTGGTCGTGGAGAATCCCCGAGACCTCGGCCTCATCGGTATTAAGCGCGTGCGCCATAAAGGACTGCGCCACGCTTTCAGGATGCGCCGAGGCATAGCTGTGGGCTTCCAGAATCGCCTGGGTCAGCGCGGCGGCCACCGGTTTGCGATCGCGCGCCAGCTTGCCGCTCACCCCGAGCACGCAGCAGCTCAGATTGGCATAATCGCCGGTCATGTTGCTGGCGATCAGCTGATATTTCCCGCTTTGCAGCAGGCGGAAACTGAACGGCTCGCTGCCGCTGATCGCCGCGATCTCCCGTTTATCCAGGGCCACGCTGAGCAGATCCGCCGGATAGACCTTCCACTGCACGTCGCCGATCGGATCAATACCGTGGCGCTTGAGCAAAATAGCAAAGAAGTTTTTATCCGGCCCGGCCATATCGGTCACGCCGATGGTCTGCCCTTTCAGGCTTTGCAGGCCGCTAAACGGCGAATTTTTCGCCGTCAGCAGATTCAGACAGCCGCCGTGGGTGCCGGCGGTCAGCTTCACGTCGAAGCCTTGCTCCAGCGCCTTCAGCCAACGCAGCGCCATCCCGACGCCGGCGTCGGCCTTGCCGGTGGCGATCGCCTCCAGCAGCACGTCCGTCGAGTTGCCAAAGTTGACGAATTCGACGTCAAGATTGTATTTACTGAAGAACTTCTGCTGCTCGGCCACCGCCACCGGCGCGAGGCACACGGCGCTCTTATTGATCGCCAGCTTGAGCTTGTAGGGCTCCGCCAGCCGCAGCGCCAGGTTTTCGTCGCTGCCGCCGGACATCGCCGCCATATCGTGCGCCCACAGCGGCCATGCCGCCGCTGCCAGCGCGGTGCCTCCGCTCAGCTGGAGAAAACGACGGCGGGTAAGGTGGCGCTGATTCATGGTTTGCTCTCCTGTTCGGCCGGCACCGCGGGCAGCGTAAAACCGGCATCGAAGGTCGGGGTGACATCCAGCTTCGCGCGGATCAGGCCGTTGGCCTGATAAAAATCGGCGGTGGCCTGCTGCTGCTGCACGGTCCGCGAGTCCAGACGCTGCCACTGCGACTGGCGGTTAGCGAACTGCGCCCGGGCGATCTCCGGCGGGAACCGAATGATTTCACCGAGGGTTTTGCCATAGCTGTCCAGGTTGGCGTACGCCCAGCGTTCGGCCCCCGCCAGGCGGGTCAGGTAATCCTGTAACGCCGCCCGTTTAGCCGGATTGTTTAAGCTTTCGTCCGTCGCCGCCAGGAAGGTATTTCCCGGCAGCAGCCCTTGACCGCTGACCAGAATCTGCCCTTCGGCGGTCTTCACCAACTGTGTGGTGTAGGGCTCCCAGGTAGCCCATGCATCGACCGAACCGTTGAGCAGGGCCACCTTGGCATCCACCGGACCGAGGAACACCCACTGCACTTCATCAGGGGAGATCCCCGCCTGCTGCAACGCCTTTAGCGCCACGAAATGGCCAATCGATCCCTTGCCGGTGGCAATTCGCTTACCTTTTAAATCCGCCGCGTTCTTCAGCGGACTCCCCGGGGAAACCAGTACCGCGGTGCCCGCCGGGTTGCTCTTATCAACGGCAATGGCTTTCACCGGTGCGCCGTTGGCGAGGGCGAACAACAGCGGCGCATCGCCAATGATCCCGGCGTCCACCGCGCCGGCGTTTAACGCCTCCGCCAGCGGCGCGGCGGCGGGAAATTCAGCCCACTTAATGTCATAGTCGAGGTTTTGCAGCGCATTCGCCGCCTCGAGCTGCGAGCGCATACCGCCTTTCTGATCGGCAATCCGCAGCGTGACGCGCTCCTGCGCCGCCGCATAGCCGCTCAGGGCCAGCAGCATCAACGCCCCGGCCAATCGGGTGCTCTTTCGTTCGCGCATAAACATTATCCTTATCATTATCATTGCAAAGCGTGTTGACCCGCCGCCAGCCACGCGCTGTCGCTCTGCGGGGTGTGAACCCGGCCGCACAGCACGTTGCGATAGTGACGTTCGAGAGGGTTCTGGCGACTGAGGCCGTGATTACCGGTAAGTTCCAGCGCCAGGGCCACCGCCTGGATAGCGTTATCGGCGATGGTGACCTTCGCCAGATTGGCTTCCGTGGTGGTAAAACTGAGCGCGGCCGCACCTTGCAGCAGGCTGCGGTTGGTCAGCAGCCAGCCTTCAATTTGCCCCACCTTTTCCTGCACGCGCGGCAGGCTGGCGAGCGGCTGCCCGAGGTTGCCCGGCCGACGTGAACGCAGCCAGCCGAGCAGCCAGTCGCGAGCGGCGCGGGCCACGCTGTCATAGATGGCGGGTAACAGGGCCGTCTGCCGGTTGGCAAAGAGGCGGAATCGTTCGGAGTCCGCAGCGGGCGGCGCGGCGGCGGACCAGATATCTACCGCATTTTCCCGTGGGACCCGCACGTTTTTGAGGATCACCTCATGGCTGCCGGTGGCGCGCATCCCGGCATGATCCCAGCTTTTGATAATAGTGACACCGTCACTCGCGCGCGGCACCAGCCAGGTCCCGACCTGCGGGTCGTCATCGTCGCTCCGCGCCCAGACCGCCAGCCAGCTCAGCCCTTCAACACCGGTGGTATAGAGCTTATGGCCGTTAAGCCGCCAGCCGTCGGCGGTACGGGCGGCGACCGTCTGCGGCAGGCCGCCACGCGCCGGAGATCCGAGCTCAGGTTCCACCCGCAGGCTGTTGATCAGCCCCCCTTGCCGTACCGCATCGCGATAGACACGCTCGCGCAGGGGTTCCGCCCAGCCGTCATTTTCGGCCAGCCGCAGATGGTGCAGATACTGCATGCAGACGATCAGCGCCGTCGCCGGTTCTCCCCACGCAATGGCGGCAATCGCCTGCTGGAGATGCGCCAGGTCCGCTCCCGCGCCGCCATACTGCGCCGGCGTGGCCAGGCTCAGAAAGCCGTATTGGTGCAGCCGGGCGAGATTGTGGTGGGGAAAGTCGCCGCTGCGGTCAAGCCCGGCCGCCTGTTCAGCCATCTGCTGGCGGATCTCCGTCAGCCGTTGCGACCAGTCAGCCAGCGCAAGCGCGGACCGTTCGCGATGCGTGGTCACGATGCGCGCTCCTGAAGCGCCCGTTGCGCGGCCTTGTCACGGGCGATCGGCAGCAGCGCTTTGCCATACTCCTGGGCATCATTTAACGGGTCGAAACCGCGAATCAGGAAATTACGTACCCCGAGGTCATAGTAATCCAGCAGCGCATCGGCCACCTGTTCCGCGGTTCCGACCAGCGCGGTAGAGTTGTGACCGCCGCCGACCAGCTTCGCAATGCCGGTCCACAGACGTTTATCCACCACATTGCCCTGCTCCGCCGTCGCGCGTAAGCGCTGGGCCCCGACGCTTTCGGGTTTGGCTTTAAAACCGCCGCCGTCCTGGGCCGCGCGCTGCGAGGCGACGTGCAGAATATGCTCGGCCTTCTCCCAGGCTTGCGCTTCGCTGTCGGCGATAATCGGCCGGAATGAGACGCTGAAATCAATCTCGCGCTGATGTCTGGCCGCTTCGGCACGCACCCGGCCGATGGTCTCTGCCGTTTGCGCGAGGGATTCGCCCCATAGCGCGAATACGTTGGCATGTTTGCCGGCCACCGCAATGGCGGCCTCGGATGAGCCGCCGAAATAGATCGGAATATGCGGTTTTTGCAGCGGACGAATCGCCGACCACGCCTGCTCGGCCTGGTAATAATCGTTGGCGATATCAACCGGCTGCTCCGCAGTCCAGATTTTTCGTACCGTGTCAAGGAACGCGTCCGTGCGCGCATAGCGCTGATCGTGATTAAGAAAGTCGCCGTCCCGGCGCTGTTCGGCGTCGTTGCCGCCGCTGATGATGTGTACCGCCAGGCGACCGCCGAGCAGATGTTCAAGCGTGGCGAATTTACGCGCGGCGAGCGTCGGGGAGACAAAACCCGGGCGGTGGGCCAACAGGAAGTTGATTTTCTGCGTCGAAAGTCCCGCCAGCGCGGTGACCAGGAAACCATCCGGTTGATCGGACCAATGGCCGACCAGCAGGCGATCGAAGCCGGCGGCCTCATGAGCTTGCGCAAAGCGCACGATATAATCGCGGTCAAAAATCGGCCCTGCCGGGGCGATCGTTTCGGATGAGAGGCGGTGGCCAATCATGCCGAGAAACTGAATGCTCATAAACAACTCCTTGCGTCAGGGGAACGGTTGGCCGCAGCGGCGGCGCCTGTCGTAACCCTATACACGCGGAGTTAATGAGCAAAATGCATTTTTATCATATCTTAATATGCCAAATAAGCATTTAATAAAATTGCATATATCTTTCAGTCAGATAACGTTAGCTGCTGTACCACTTTGCTGGCGAAAAAAGTTAATGGCAGCTCCAGGTTAGCCAGATTCTGCGCGTTGACCTGCCACAGAGAGACCGCCGGCTGGAAGTCCGCTAATCCCAGGACGGCCACCTCATCGCGCCACGGGCTGGCCGCCAGCGCCGCGCGCGGCACCAGACCCAGCCCCTGACCCTGCGCAACGAGGGCAATTTGCAGACGGGCGCCCGCGGTCTCGACATTCAGCTGTAAGCGTAGCCCCTGCGCCTGCAGCTCGCGGATGAGCCCCGCGCGGAGCCCGCAGCCGTCAGGGTTCAGAACCCACCCCTGCGCGGCACAATCCCGCAGCGTCGCGGCGGGCAACCGCAAGCTTTTAGCGGCAATGACCACGATATCCAGCGGGCACAGCAGCCGCCCGCTGTAGCCATCGGCAAAGGTCTGCTGCGCCGGGCCCATCGCCAGCATGCCATCCAGTTCAACGTTTTCCAGCCGTTTTTGCAGCAGCCCGCTCCAGCCGCAGGTCACCTGCGGTTGCAGCTGCGGGAACTGCTGACGTAAGGCCGATAGCGCCGGCGGGAGCGCGATTTCCGCCACGCTCTGCGGGACGCCCAGGCGCAAAACGCCCTGCGGCTCCGCCTGCGGATCCAGCAACCCATACAGTTTTTTGGTTTCCCGCTTGATGCTCAGGCACTGCTCATACACCCGGTGCCCAGCGGCGGTGAGGGTGAGAGGCCGGGTCTGACGTTCCAGCAAGGTCACGTTGAGCGTTTGTTCCAGACGCTGTAAACGCCGGGTGATGGCCGACTGGGTGATCCCCAGATATTCCGCCGCCTGATTGAGGGATGAAAACTGTACCGTCGCCAGCAGGGCGTCAATGTCGTCGATGCGCATACAATCCTTAATGTGATTTTTGCATATTAATATATGCGTAAATTGCATTTAAATAATATTAACGCCTTTGTTAGCGTAATGACCAGTCCCTCTGACAGGAACCGCTCATGACCGCACCACGACTGGAAAAATTACGTGATTTTATTCAAGAGGTTGATGCCCTGCACCGTCAGTTCAGCCATCCATCAACGCTGCTGGATGCGGTGGCACAACGGCTGGCGCAGCTGGTGAAACAGGATGACTGGCTGCCGGAAGAGTACACCTTGCCGCATCCCCATCATTACCAGCAATACCTGCTGCACGCCGACTCCGGGCAACGCTTTTCCATCGTCAGCTTTGTCTGGGGACCGGGACAAGCGACGCCGATTCACGATCACCGGGTCTGGG
Organism: Klebsiella sp. NPDC088457; assembly: GCF_044900465.1. NCBI lineage: Bacteria > Pseudomonadati > Pseudomonadota > Gammaproteobacteria > Enterobacterales > Enterobacteriaceae > Klebsiella > Klebsiella sp. NPDC088457. The sequence goes on from NZ_JBJDNH010000003.1 coordinate 119,431, forward strand.
GCGCCATCGGTATGTTGCGCGGCGCGGAAGAGAACCAACGCTACCGCCTGGATGCTTCGGGGATCCCGGTGGCCGATGGCATCGCCGAACGGCTCTCTCCCGGCGAGGTGGAAAAAGTCTCCTCCCGCGACGGGGATATCCATCGGGTCAGCAACGCGTTGCCGGATAAGGTTTCGATCAGTATCCACGTCTACGGCGGCAATATCGGCGCCGTCAAGCGAGCCGTTTATACCCCGGAAGGGCTTAGCAAACCGTTTATCTCCGGCTACTCCAACCGCCATTTACCCAATATCTGGGATTTATCTAAGGAACATTAATATGCCTCTCCACCGCTATCGCCAGGCCGCACAGCTGCGCCAGGCGCTGCTTGACCACGCTGAGCTGGCGTTGATTGATGTCCGCGAAGAAGCGGAGTTTGCCACCGCGCACCCGCTGTTCGCAGTGAACCTGCCGCTGAGCAAGCTTGAGCTGGAAATCGCCCGCCGGGTGCCAAGGCTGACCACACCGGTGACGGTGTATGATGATGGCGAAGGGCTGGCGGCACTGGCCGTTGACCGACTGCGCGACTGGGGCTATCAGGATGTCGCCTTGCTGGAGGGCGGGCTGAAAGGCTGGCTGCGCAGCGGCGGCGAACTGTTCCAGGATGTAAACTCCCCAAGCAAAGCCTTTGGCGAGCTGGTTGAGAGCGTGCGTCATACGCCCTCGCTCAGCCCAGAGGAGGTACAGGCGCTGATCGACGGTCCGCAGCCGGTGCTCATCGTTGATGCCCGGCGTTTCGATGAGTATCAGACCATGAATATTCCCGGCAGCATCAGCGTGCCCGGTGGCGAGCTGGCGCTGCGCATCGAAAGCCTGGCCGCCTCGCCGCAGACGCCGATCGTGGTCAACTGCGCAGGCCGCACCCGCAGTATTATCGGCGCCCAGTCATTAATTAACGCCGGGATCGGCAACCCGGTCTACGCCCTGCGTAATGGCACCATCGGCTGGACGCTGGCGGGTCTGACGCTGGAACATGGGCAACAGCGGCGCTATGCGAACGAATCCCTGGCTTCGACGGCGCGGCGCCAGCAGGTCAGGCAGTTGGCCGGGCGCGCCGGCGTAGACTTTATCGATCTCGCCACGCTCAGCCGCTGGCAACAGCAGGACGATCGCACCAGCTATCTTTTCGATGTCCGCAGCCCGGAAGAGTATGCTGCGGGCCATCTGCCCGGCAGCCACAGCACACCGGGCGGCCAGCTGGTGCAGGAGACCGATCACCACGCCAGCGTGCGCGGCGCGCGGATTGTGCTGATTGACGACGACGGCGTTCGCGCGGCGATCGCCGCCTCCTGGCTGGCGCAGATGGGCTGGGAGACGGCGGTTCTCCAGGGTTTGACGGCGGCGCACTTTAGCGAGCGCGGGCACCCCGCCGCCAGCGTCCCCGCCGCCCCCGAGGTCGAAGAGATCGCTCCCCAGCAACTGGCCGAACGGCTGCGCGAACCGGGTACGGTGGTGCTCGATTTCACCACCAGCGCCAACTACGTCGCCCGGCATATTCCCGGCGCCTGGTGGCTGGTGCGTTCGCGATTAAAACAGGCGCTGGAGGTCATTCCTCCCGCCAGCCGTTACGTCCTGACCTGTGGCAGCAGCCTGCTGGCGCGTTACGCTGTCACCGAAGTGGCGGCGCTGACCGGTAAACCGGTACAGTTGCTCCGCGGCGGGACCGCGGCATGGATCGCCGCCGGGCTGCCGCTGGAGCATGGCGCGACCCATCTGGCCACCGCGCGCAGCGATCGCTATCGCCGGCCGTATGAAGGGACCGATAACTCCCGCGAAGCGATGCAGGCCTATCTGGACTGGGAGTTCGGACTCGTCGCTCAGCTGGAGCGCGATGGTACCCACGGCTTTACGGTACTGTAGTATGGCGGCCCGGCGAACGCCGGGCCGCCCTGCGCATCCGCGCTTATCCAGCCACTCCGCAGCCAGCCGTTATCATGTCGACACGGCAACGTCCGCTTTCTCCTATTCCCCCTGGCCGCAGCAGGCCGCTTTCATTTGCGTGAGCCATCGCCCACGACATTGGGCGTAAGCCACAAAGCCTCGTTACCACCGGCGAAAATGCTGTGGGGTTACACGGTGAGCGGCCTGCGTCGGCATTTTATACTTTTTATGCCCGGCGGATGAACGAGGCGGTAGCCGGGCGCTAACTGACACGGCTAATTTAACGGGACAGGATAAATAAGATGAAAAAGTTACTAAGCACGGTGGTGTTAGCGCTGGCGTTCAGCGGAAGCGCATTAGCCAGCAGCGCGGAGGTTGCGGCGGTTAATCAGGCGGTGGAACAGATGCGCCTGGCAATGCTGAGCGCCGATAAGGCCGGGCTGGAAAAAATCGGCGCCCCCGGTCTCAGCTACGGCCACTCCAACGGTCGTCTGGAAAACAATGCGCAGTTTGTTGCCGCCATCGCCAGCGGTAAATCGAGTTTCCAGACCATCACGCTCAGGGACCAGACGGTCAGCGTGGAGGGCGACGTGGCGATAGTCCGGCACCAGTTTGACGCCCAGACAAAGCAGGGAGACATTCATATCGGCGTGCTGCAGGTGTGGAAAAAAGGCCAGACCGAGGGTTGGAAACTGCTGGCGCGGCAGGCGTATAAACTGCCGTAAGAGACCCTCATCCCGCCGCCGTCGCCTTTTCCGCCGACGGGATAAGGCCTGGCGTGATTGAACCTTCCCCCATTATTCCGGGTGGTTTTCACGCATAATCCACGAGTACTGAAACGTTTTCTCAGCCGGGAAATGGGTACGTCGTCGGAACGACCCCAGCGACTGCGGCGTACAGTAGGTGCAGCCGCCCAGCCATTCGACATGGTTGTCCGCGACGCCCGCCCGGCGTAGCAGGAGCTGAGCAAACGCCCGCAGATCGAACCACAGATTATCTTCCCCCGTCGCCCGCGCTTTTTGCGCATCCGACGGCGGCTGATGACGATGGCGCAACAGCTGGTCACGATGCCGTTCCGCCAGCTCGCCCGCAGGCATCGCCAGCAGCGTCCGGTAAAACCCGGCGGAGACCTCATAGCAGCAGGCATGGATATGCGGCCCGGTCACAACCACCACCTCTTCCGCCGGCACGCCGTGCTGGCGGAAGAGGGAGAGGCTATTCTCGATAATCCCGCTCGCCGCGCCGCGCCAGCCCGCATGAACGCTGCAGACAAAGCGCCCGTCACGGGAGGCCATCAGCATCGGCAGGCAGTCGGCGGTCACCACCCCAACCTTCTGCCCGCGAACTTCGGTGAAGACCGCGTCGGCATGGGGCCGCTCCGCCAGCGGAGCCTGATAATGATGGACGACGTTGCCGTGCACCAGCTTCACCGGAGCCATTTCACCATAGGGAAAGGCGGCCGTTTCGTGGACATCGAGGAAGGCATAGCGAATGCCGGGAATATCGCAAAGTAAGCGGGATTGAAAGGACATAGCGGCAGAGGCAATCAATGGAGGATAATTTACCGTATGCCAAAGTCGGCAGATGCGCAAGGTTCCCACCCGCGTGACGGCAACCGTGCGTATTTTACATATAAACCTGTCCTGAAGGGGTATACCGGCCGGTTAACATTGCGTCCGGCTGCGCTATATATTTTAATACACAGCGATTCTTCTCACCCAACCGAGCCCATTCATGTCGAAACTATCCCGTTTTTTGCTGGGACTGACCCTGGTTAGCGCCAGCCTGTTCACCGGCAATGCCCTGGCCGAACGTACCGTCACCGACCAGCTTGGCCGCGAAGTGACCCTCCCGGACCATATTACCCGCGCCGTGGTGCTGCAGCACCAGACCCTAAACCTGCTGGTGCAGCTTAACGCCGCCGATGAGATTGTCGGCGTGATGAGCAGCTGGAAAAAACAGCTCGGCCCCGCTTTCGCCCGCTTTATGCCCGGGATTGAGCAGTTGCCGACGCCCGGTGATTTAACCCAGGTCAATATCGAGAGCCTGCTGGCGCTGCATCCACAGGTGGTATTTGTCGCCAACTACGCGCCACAGGCGATGATTGAGCAGATTCAGCATGCCGGCATCCCGGTGGTCGCCGTCTCGTTACGTCAGGACGCCGCCGGCGAGAAAGACAAAATGAACCCGTCGATGGCCGATGAAGAACAGGCCTATAACGAGGGCCTGAAGCAGGGCATTCGCCTGATTGGCGAAGTGGTCGAGCGCAAGACCCAGGCAGAAGAGCTGATTCGCTATACCTTTGACGCACGCAGCAAAGCCAACGCGCCGGTCGCGGATATTCCCGACGATCGGCGCGTGCGCGTCTATATGGCCAACCCGGATCTCAACACCTACGGCTCCGGGAAATACACCGGCCTGATGATGAAGCACGCCGGCGCGCTGAACGTGGCGGCCGCCTCGGTCAAAGGCGCGCGTCAGGTCTCAATGGAGCAGGTTCTACAGTGGAACCCGCAGGTGATCTTTGTCCAGGACCGCTATCCGCAGGTCGTCAAACAGATCGAAAACGATCCGCAGTGGCAAGGGATCGATGCGGTAAAAAATCACCGCGTCTGGCTAATGCCGGAATATGCCAAAGCCTGGGGCTACCCGATGCCGGAAGCGCTGGCGCTCGGCGAGCTGTGGATGGCGAAAAAGCTCTACCCCTCCCGGTATAACGGCGTAGACATCGATGCCCACGCCCGGGATTACTACCAGCGATTTTATCGCGTGAAGTGGACGCCGGATGCTCAGTAATCGCCATCCGGCGCTGTTACAGGGCGGGCTGGCGCTGGCGACGTTACTGATTGCCCTCGCCTCGCTCTGTGCAGGCCAGTATCACCTCACGCTGAGCGAAGTTTTCGCCCAGCTAAGCCATCTGGCGCCTACCGACGGCGTGGCCGGGCAGATCGTCTGGTCGGTGCGCCTGCCGCGCGTGGTGATGGCGCTACTGGCCGGCGGCGCGCTGGGTCTGTGCGGCGCCACGCTGCAGGGGGTGTTCCAGAACCCGCTGGTGGACCCCCATATCATTGGCGTCACCTCCGGATCCGCATTTGGCGGAACGCTGGCGATCCTGCTGGGGCTGGACACCGTGCTGATGATGACCTCAACCTTCGGTTTTGGTTTGCTGGCGCTGATGCTGGTTTATCTGATCGCGGCGCTGCAGGGACGGGAAAATACGCTGGTGCTGATCCTCTCCGGGATTATCCTCAGCGGTTTTTTCGCCGCCCTCGTCAGCCTGATGCAGTATCTGGCCGATACCGAAGAGACGCTGCCGAATATCGTCTTCTGGCTGCTGGGCAGCTTCGCCACCGCCAACTGGCACAAAGTGGCGATCATGACCCTGCCGATTATCGTCACCGCCGCAATCCTGCTTAAACTCCGTTGGCGAATTAACCTGCTGGCGCTGGAGGACAAAGACGCGCGCGGCCTTGGAGTGTCGGTCACCGCCCTGCGTCGTGGAGTACTGGTTTGCTGCGCCGTGCTGGTCGTCGCTCAGGTGGCGGTGAGCGGCAGTATCGCGTGGGTCGGGCTGGTTATCCCGCATCTGGCGCGGCTGCTGGTCGGCGCCGACCACCGTCGTCTGCTGCCCACCGCCTTCTGGCTCGGCGGCGGGTTTATGATCGTGGTGGATGACCTTGCCCGCTCGTTGACCCAGGCGGAAATTCCGGTCGGGATTATCACCGCCCTGCTCGGCGCGCCGCTGTTCACCTGGCTGCTGATCCACTCACGTCGTCGGGGAGTCGTCTGATGAAGGTTTCACTTAGCCTGACGGCGTTGCTCTACGGGCATCGTCAGCCGCTGTTTACTCCCCTTAGCCTGCAGTGCCGGCCCGGTGAAATCTGGGCGGTGCTCGGCGCTAACGGGCGCGGAAAAAGCACCCTGCTCGACACCCTTACCGGGGTGCTGCCGCCCCTTGGCGGGCGTTTCCACAGTGAAGGCGGCGTGGCGATTGTGCCGCAGTCCTTCCGCCCGGCGTTTAACTGGCAGGTGCGGGATGTGGTCCTGATGGGGCGCGCTCGCCATGTCGATCTGTTTGCCCAACCCAGCGCGGAAGATGAGCGGCAGGTGCAGGCGGCGTTGTGCCAGCTCGGGATTGCGCCTCTTGCAACCAGCGCCTTCCGCGCGCTCTCCGGCGGCCAGCAGCAGCTGGTGCTGATCGCCCGCGCGCTGGTCGGGGCCAGCCAGAACATCCTGCTGGATGAGCCCTGTTCAGCGCTGGACCTCGCCAATCAGCAGGTGGTGCTGCAGCTGATTAGCGATCTGGCGCGCCGCCAGACGCGCACGGTACTGTTTACCACCCACGATCCCACCCACGCGCTGCAGGTCGCCAGCCATACGCTGCTGCTGTTGCCGGGCGGCGAATGGCTGGCAGGGCGCTCCGCCGAGGTGCTCAGCGAAGCGCATCTGCAGCGCGCCTACGGTTTACCGGTACGCAAAATCGACCACCCCGGTTCTCCGGTGCCGCTGCTGGCGCCGCAGTTCACGATTCGGCGCTAGCCGGCAGAAAACCGGCCGCCCGCAGGAACCGCTGGCCTTCCGCGCCGAGGATGAAGCGACACAGCCGCTGCGCCCCGGCGCTCTCTGCCGTCACCGTCAGCTGATAGTCGGCCTGAATATTCCACGGCGGCGGGATCGCCACCGTTCGCAGATCGTCTCCCGCCCTCATCTGACTGGCGTAGTGGGCATAGCCGATAAACAGATCGGCGAGCCCTTCGCGGATCAGCCAGGCCCCCGCCGTCTCACCCGGCGGGACGCTTAACGATTGCCTCCCGCCCACCAGTTGCCGAGCGCGGACCATCAGCGCCTTACCGACGCCGGGAAAACGGGCTTCAATGCGCACAAACAGTTGCCAGGCGTAGTCGCCGGAAGGGTCGCAGCCCGGCGTTGAGGTAGCCAGGCGCAGCTGCGGATCGCGCAGTAACGCCAGCCAGTCGGCCTCGTCGCCGGCGGCGGAACGGCGGGCGGTCAGTATCAGCTGGTTGCCGGCAAACGAACGACACTCCCCCGCCAGTCCCGCCAGCTGCAGCGCCTGAGGATGCTGGCGGTTAGCAGAGGCGAAAACCGAGCAACGCTCTCCGGCTTCAATCCGCTCGCGCAGCAGGCCCGCCGGCGCAAAATGGGCTTCGACCACAATACCGGTCTGCTGATGAAAACGCGCCAGCAGCGGGATGAAGGCCCCTTTCAGGCTCCCCGCCGCCAGCAGAACGACTGCTGTACTCATAAGATGGCTCGCTTAACGCCCGGAAACAGAATCCTATGTTAACCGGGCCGCTGGCGATTCAGTAGCGAATTTCCGCCAGCTCGCGCAGCCGCTCCGGGGTGGCGACCGGCAGATTGAAGAAACGCAGATAGGCGGGAATCATCTCAAACAGCATATCGGTGCCACGCTGGACGGGACAGCCGCGCGCCTGTGCCGCCTGTAGCAACGGGGTGAACTCCTGGGTCATCACCACTTCCCCCACCCAGGTGCCGGGCGTCAGCCGGTGCGGATCCAGCGGCAGCGGATCGCCCGCCTTCATGCCCAGCGGCGTGGCGTTAACCACCAGATCGTGCCCGTGCGGATCGCGCCGCATCAGGCTGATATCTAACAGCGGATAGTGCTGCAGCAGGCGCCCGGCCAGCGCGTGGGCCGCCTCCGGGCGGCTATCATACAGCGTCAGGGCGCGTACGCCCGCCGCCGCCAGCGAGGCGGCAATCGCCGAGCCGACGCCGCCGCAGCCGACCACCAGCGCCCGCGCCCCCGCCGTTTGAAAACCTTTGCGCCGGATGCCGAGGACAAACCCGTCGCCGTCAAACATATCGCCGCTCAGGCTGCCGTCCGCTTCGCGACGGATAGCGTTGCAGGCGCCGGCAATCGCCGCCGTTGGGCTGAGATGCTGTACCAGACCGCAGGTGGCAATCTTGTGCGGCATAGTGACCAGCGCGCCGATAATATTGGTCATCGTAAACAGCGTCGGGACAAATGCGGCGAACGCCTCGGGCTTCACGCCCGTCGGTACCACTTTGACATCCACCTGGCGGTTGTCAAACCACGGATTGTAGATCATCGGCGCTTTAAAACCGGCGGTCGGATAGCCCAGATGCGCTATCAGCCGCGTATGACCACTAATCACCATCTCCTGCTCCTTTACTGCGTTAATTCAATACGTTTGACATCACCCAGCACAAACAGATACCCCACCACGCCGATCAGCGCCGCGCCGCCGATATAGATCAGCGCATAGAAGAAGTCGCCAGAAACCGCCACGATAAAGCCGATGACCAGCGGGGTGAGGATCCCGGCGAAGTTGGCGCAGAAGTTAAATAAACCGGCGGTTAGCCCCCCCAGCCCTTTTGGCGCAATATCGGAAATCAAGGTCCAGCCCAGCCCCACCATCCCCTGACCAAAGAAGGCGAACGACATCACCAGAATGACCAGCAGATCGCTGGTCAGCCAGTTGGCGGAAATAATCGTGCTGGCCATCAGCAGACCAGCGACGATCGGCAGCTTGCGCGCCAGGTTAGCCGAGCCGGTAGCTCTCAGCAGCTTGTCGGAGATCCAGCCGCCGAAGATCACCCCGGCGGCGGCGGCAACAAAGGGCAGAATGGCGAAGAAACCCACCTTCAGCCACGCCATATGACGCTCCGTGGCCAGATAGGTCGGGAACCAGGTCAGGAAGAACACCAGCACGGTATTACCGGCAAACTGGCCCAGGCTGGCGCCGATAATCTGCCTTTTGCCCAGCAGCTGACGCACCAGCGGCCAGTTGAAGGAGACCTGCCGGGCGTCCGCCGTCGTCAGGCCGCCGCCGCTGACGATATGTTCCCGCTCCTGCTGGCTGAGATGTTTATCTTCATGCGGCTCGCGATAGCAACGCCACCACACCAGCGCAAACAGGACGCCAACAACGCCAACGCTGATAAACAGCGCCCGCCAGCCAAAACTCCCCATAATCCAGAACAGCAGCGGCGAGAAGCAGGCCAGACCAAGGTATTCCCCCACGGTATAGACCGCCGTGGCCTTGGCCCTTTCCTGCTGCGGAAACCATGCGCTGACCACCCGGCTGTTGACCGGGAAGCACGGCGCCTCGCTGACTCCTAAGCCAAAACGGCACAGCAGCAGCGTTTTCAATCCTGTCGCCATCCCGTGAAACAGCGTGAACAGCGACCACAGGGTTAATGACAGGAAATAGGTCACCTTGTTGCCGAAGCGGTCAAGGAACAGGCCGCCGGGGATTTGCGCCAGCGCGTAGGTCCAGGCGAAGGCTGAAAACACCATCCCCATCACCGCCGCATCAATCCCCAGTTCGCCGGTTAGCCCGGGCGCGGCGATCCCGAGGACCGTGCGATCGAGGTAGTTAATCATCGTCCCGACGGCCAGCAGCGCGAGGATCCCAATTCGCCGCCGGGAGCGAGGCGCGGTGGCGGCGTTCTCCGCCGGCGTCGCGGTATGGTTTTGGCTATATGCGTTCATTGTCTTTCCTGTCATAGGGTGCAGATGAATATTGTTATTATGTTGACGATGTGGTGGTTAATGAACCATTTGATACAAACTAAGCGTACTGCATCGCCGACAGACGAACGGCCGCATTCACCGCGCCATACTGCGCGTAGCCATCACGTCTTTCGGTCAATTCAAAGAAAAAGCGCCCCGCAGAGAACGGTCGGGTGTATAAATGCAGAAATTCGCCGCCGCGAGCATCGCGGTCATAAAGAATTTGCAGGCGCTTCAGCGTCGCCACCTGCGTCTCTTCGCCAAAGCGCGCCTGCAAATCCTCGTAGTAGTTCGCCGGGATCGGCAGCGCATTGAGGGAGACCTGCGGCAGGCCATCCAGCGTCGCCGGCAGGTCCCGACAGGCAAAGGCGGCGTGCTGCAATCCCGCCCCCTGATAGCAGGCGACAGAACGGGCAATCTGCGTGGCGCGGCTCTGGGAAATATTCAACGCCAGACGGATATTGCCCTGCGGGCTGTGTACCGCAAGGCTCCGCACCAGGCCATAGGGATCCGGCAGGGTCTGCTCATGTTCAAGGCTAAAACCGAAGACGGTGCGGAAAAAGATAATCCAGTTATCGCGGCTATCCGCCTCCATCCCCAGTGCCAGATGATCGATCCCGCTGTAGTCATCGCGCAGGGTCGGCGCGTCGCGCAGATGGAAATCGCGGGCGTAGATATCGTCACCGGCCTCGACCAGATAGATAAGACTGCCGTCAGGCGCGCAAATCGCCGGGATGGGGCTTTCATTGGGCCCGGCATCTCCCTGCCAGGTGGCATAGCCGTAGGCGCGGGCGCGTTCAACGATGGTCGCGCTGCAGCTGACGCGCAACGCCATGGCGCACAGCGACACGCCGTGGCGTTGATGAAAATGGTCGGCCCAGCTGTGGGGCTGAGAGTTGACGATGGCGCGCGCGCCGCCGTTGCGCCACAGCGCCACCTGTTTTGAACGATGGCTCCCCTGCTGGCAAAAGCCCAGCTGGGCCAGACGCTGGCCAAGGGCTTGCGCGTCGGCGGCGCTGGCGGCAAATTCGATAAACTCCAGGCCGAGATAGTCTGTTAACGGCGGTGGGGCGAACAGCGCGGCGTCGCTGTCCGGCAGTTGCGCCCGGGTCTGCTCTTCCAGCCACTGCAACGCGCGATAGCCATCTTTCGCCGTGGCGCCATTCGGCGAGGCGCGGAAGCCGTCGTTGAAGATCTCCAGCGACCAGGGCCCCCGATAGCCGCAGCGGGTCAGCTTACCGGCAAACTCCACCAGCGGCAGCTGCCCCTGCCCCGGGAAGCAACGGAAATGGCGGCTCCATTCAAGAACATCCATCTTCATCAGCGGCGCATCGGCCAACTGCAGAAAGGTGATTTTTTCCACCGGGACTTCATCCAGACGCTGCAGCGTGTCGCCGCGGGCGAGGATATGAAAGCTATCGAGGACGATACCGAGCGCCGGACTGTTGACGCTCTTCACCCGCTCCCAGGCCTGATACCAGAGGTTAACGTGGGTGCCCCAGGCCAGCGCCTCATAGCCAATAGTGATATTTTCCTCTTCAGCCAGCGCGGCCAGCGCGGCGAGATCCGCCACCTGCAGCGAAAAATCGGCGGAGCAGTCCGGCTGCACGTTACTGCATAGCAGCATCGTGTCGCAGCCCAGCTCATGCATCAGGGCGAATTTGCGCTTCGCCCGCGCCATATTGGCCGCAAATTGCGTACGACTGCCCCCTTCAAAATCGCGAAAGGGTTGAAAAAGCGTGATTTTTAGCCCTAAATCAGCCGCCAGATTGCGAATATCCGCCGGCGTGCCGGTATAATAGAGTAGATCGTTTTCGAAGATTTCGACGCCTTGATAACCCGCAGCCGCAATAGCATGGAGCTTTTCAGGCAGAGTGCCGGAAATCGAGACGGTGGCAATGGATCGCAGCATAGGTCCTCGTGTCATCAACAGACGTGAGCACTGAATATGTATCATTTGGTTCATTCACGCCACACAAGGTTGCTAATTTGTGATCATTATGTGTATTTTTTGTCTCTCAGAAAAAAGGAGTGGTTATGTCTGTCGTTGCTCATGATGAAGCACAATCCCTGAAGGAGCGGATTTTCGCCGCCGCGATCGTCGTCTTCGCCGAGCATGGTCTGTCAGGGGCGCGCATGGAGCAGATTGCGACCGAAGCGCAGACCACCAAGCGCATGGTGGTTTACTACTTCAAAACCAAGGAGCAGTTGTATCAGGCGGTGCTGCAACACGTCTACTCGCGGATCCGCGAGACCGAGCAGCAGCTCGGGCTGGAACATCTGCCGCCGGTGGAAGCGCTGGTGCAGCTGGTGAAGTGGAGCGTGCGCTATCATGCCACCCACGCGGACTATATGCGGGTTATCTGCATGGAAAATATGCAGCGTGGCAAGTGGTTGCCCGCATCGGGAGAGCTGAAGCCGCTGAATCGAACCGCCCTGTCAATTCTGCAGGATATTCTCCAGCGCGGGCAGCAGCAGGGAATTTTTCAGGAGGGGCTCCAGGCGCGTGACGTCCATCGCCTGATCAGCAGCTTTAGCTTTTATCAGGTTTCGAATTTCTACACCTTCAGCAGCCTGTATCTTGATGACCCGCTGCCGGCCATCGACGACGAAGAGATGGTCGCCCACCACTGTGAGATTGCGGTAAAAGCGGTGGTTCGGTTTGTGATCTCCTGAATCATCCCGGCCTGCGGACCGGGAATGTTATTCGTGCCCGGATAAGGCGTGCACCACTTTTTCCATCGCGGCGCGGGTCAATTCGGAGCGGGCGATTTTCGGGTTGGCCAGCGAGGTGCGGACGACCCCGGCAATGACGATATGTTTTGGCTCCTGGCCAAGATCGCGCATTTCAAGCACCACTTTCCCCACCACCCGGCACATTTCCTGATACAACTCGTCGTCTTTTGCTTTATTTCCCATGGTAACCGACTCACAAATTATCATTATCAATCAAATCATTATTGATATGTTTTCGCCATAAAGCAAACCAGTACGGCGTTTCGCTTTCAACGGGGTATTTCCATGGCCGAACCCGCCGGAAAACCGCGCTGTTTCGGGCAGTTAGCTTAGCGGCTGGCGAAAAATTGTGTTGCACATAAGATTGGAATGAGTGTGAGTTTTGTTACATTTTTATGGCATAAAATGAAACGTCGTTTTCATTTTCCTTTTCTGTTTCCTCGTCGTATAATGCCCACCGATTCTTTCTTGAATGGTTTCAGCGCATTGGACTGCACGACTAAACGCATAAAATACTGCCTCTTTTCATGGGCTGAACCGCCAGCACACTTTCTTCTGCACGCTCTTTTGTTGTCACCTATTCTTAGAGCGTGGCATAGCAACTTTCGCAATACAGGTTTGACTCCCCGGCTGTGCGCCCACGGAGCGAGATTTCCATATCCTTCACAACTTAAAGACTAAAACTTTCATGAAAAAGACCAAAATTGTTTGCACCATCGGTCCGAAAACCGAATCCGAAGAGATGCTGTCCAAAATGCTGGACGCGGGCATGAACGTCATGCGTCTGAACTTCTCTCACGGTGACTATGCAGAACACGGTCAGCGCATCCAGAACCTGCGCAACGTGTTGAGCAAAACCGGTAAGACTGCGGCTATCCTGCTGGACACCAAAGGTCCGGAAATTCGTACCATCAAACTGGAAGGCGGTAACGACGTCTCCCTGAAAGCCGGTCAGACTTTCACCTTCACCACCGACAAATCCGTGGTTGGCAACAACGAAATCGTTGCCGTGACCTATGAAGGTTTTACCACTGACCTGTCCGTCGGCAACACCGTCCTGGTCGACGATGGCCTGATCGGGATGGAAGTGACCGCTATCGAAGGTAAAAACGTCATCTGTAAAGTGCTGAACAACGGCGACCTGGGCGAAAACAAGGGCGTTAACCTGCCGGGCGTTTCCATCGCCCTGCCAGCGCTGGCAGAAAAAGACAAACAGGACCTGATCTTCGGCTGTGAGCAAGGCGTTGACTTCGTGGCGGCCTCATTCATCCGCAAGCGTTCCGACGTGGTGGAAATTCGCGAGCACCTGAAAGCCCACGGCGGCGACAACATTCAGATCATCTCCAAAATTGAAAACCAGGAAGGCCTGAACAAGTTCGACGAAATCCTCGAAGCCTCTGACGGCATCATGGTTGCGCGTGGCGACATGGGCGTTGAAATCCCGGTTGAAGAAGTGATCTTCGCGCAGAAAATGATCATCGAAAAATGTATCCGCGCGCGTAAAGTGGTTATCACCGCAACACAGATGCTGGATTCGATGATCAAAAACCCGCGTCCGACCCGTGCGGAAGCCGGCGACGTGGCGAACGCCATCCTCGACGGTACCGACGCCGTCATGTTGTCTGGCGAATCCGCGAAAGGCAAATACCCGCTGGAAGCGGTCACCATCATGGCAACCATCTGCGAGCGTACTGACCGCGTGATGACCAGCCGTCTGGAATTCAACAACGACAACCGCAAACTGCGCATCACCGAAGCCGTGTGCCGTGGTGCGGTGGAAACCGCTGAAAAACTGGAAGCGCCGCTGATCGTTGTCGCGACCAAAGGCGGTAAATCTGCGCGTGCCGTACGTAAATATTTCCCGGATGCCACCATCCTGGCGCTGACCACCAACGAAACGACCGCTCGTCAGTTGGTGCTGACCAAAGGCGTTGTGCCGCTGCTGGTTGAGCAGCTGGCCTCTACCGACGATTTCTACATCCTGGGTAAAGAACTGGCGCTGCAGAGCGGCCTGGCGCGCAAAGGCGACGTGGTGGTCATGGTCTCTGGTGCGCTGGTCCCGAGCGGAACCACCAATACGGCATCCGTGCACGTGCTGTAATAATTTACAGGTTAATTCGCTTTTTAAAGGCGCCTCTTCGCAGGCGCTTTTTTTTATTCAACCCCTGGCTACTGTTAATAAAAATGCAAATCGGAATTTACTATCTAATAAGAGATTATCTAAGATGAATCCGATGGAAGCGTGCTGTTTTCACACAGATTTTTAAACCAACGCAGCAAATTCGATGTTTCTTTGAGCGAACGATCAAAAATAAGCGTATTACCGTAAAAAAATATTCTCATCCCAAAAAAGTTTGTGTAATACTTGTAACGCTACATGGAGATTAACTCAATCTAGAGGGTATTAATAATGAATCGTACTAAACTGGTACTGGGCGCGGTAATCCTGGGTTCTACTCTGCTGGCTGGTTGCTCCAGCAATGCTAAAATCGATCAGCTGTCTTCTGACGTTCAGACTCTGAACGCTAAAGTTGACCAGCTGAGCAACGACGTGAACGCAATGCGTTCTGACGTCCAGGCTGCTAAAGACGACGCAGCACGCGCTAACCAGCGTCTGGACAACCAGGCTACTAAATACCGTAAGTAATAGTACCTGTGTAATAAAAATGGCGCACATTGTGCGCCATTTTTTTGCCCTCTGCGTCCTGATTACTGCACTCTTTGCGCGTCATCCCGCGGTGCGTTCTGCGCCGACATCGCCCCTTCTGAGGATGTATCCGCGCTGCCGGAGACGACGACCGGGTAACCTGCCCGTCTGGACAATGCCTTGTTAAGCTGCACCTCGTCTACCGCTTTATCCCCGGCAAACTGATGAAACGCGGCAGGCAGCGTGTAGGCAAGCGTACGGGTGTTGCCGGTCTCATCCTGCGATAGCGGTCGATGGACCTCGACGTAGCGTTTGCCGTCGGGCTCAACCGCATACTTCACCGGCTGGTTGATGACGCGTACCGGGGTTCCGGTTTTCACCTGGTTAAACAGCGCCTGAATATCGGCGGCGTTCATCCGCATGCAGCCTGAACTGACCCGCAGGCCAACGCTGTCCGGGGCATTGGTGCCATGAATAAGATATTCGCCGTTACCATACGCCAGGCGCAGCGCATAGCGCCCTAACGGGTTATTCGGCCCCGCCGGGATCACCGGCGGCAGTTTGATGCCTTTCTCCAGCGAGCGCGCGCGGATGCCCGCCGTCGGCGTCCAGGTCGGATTGGGGATCTTCTGCCCCACGCGGGTGGTCATCTCCGGCGTCTCCAGCCCTAACTGGCCGATGCCAAGGGGATAAACCTGCACCTGATTTTGCCCCGGCGGGAAATAGTACAAACGCAGTTCCGCCAGATTCACGACAATCCCCTCGCGAGGAACATCCGGCAGCAGCATCTGCGAAGGGATGAGCACCTGCGTACCCGGCTGAGGATCTACCGGAGCAAGGGTATCGTTCGCTTCAAGGATCAGCATCGCCGCCGTGTCAAAATGCCGGGCGATCGCCTGCAGATTGCGTTCACCTTCCTGCACCGTCCAGAATTGATTCTGCCCGATGAGCCGGCTGTTCGCTGGAGGAAGAGGGTAATCTACCGCCCATGCGCTATGCTGCACGCTCAGGGCTGTCAGAAGGGCTACGGTGATGAGAGATGCGCGTTTCATACTGAGATTCCTTCTTTCGCTGATAAAACGCCAGGATCTGCGGTCAGGCCGGCATGCGCAGCGGCCTGACGTAACAGAATGAAATCTACCTGTTTATTCTAGCTAAGATTTGCGGCTTTCGCGCGAATTGCGCGAATCATGGCTTCCAGCCCCTGCGACCGCGAAGGCGTCAGATGTTGCGTCAGCGCCATTTTCTCGAACCACGGCCGGACGTCAAAGTCGGTGATATCCTGCGCCGTCATCTGGTCGTAGAGAATAAACACCACGGCAATCAGCCCTTTCACGATAGCCGCATCGCTATCGCCGCGCAGCGCAAGCGTGCCGCCGTCGCGCCGTTCGACCACAATCCACACCTGGCTTTGGCAGCCCTGGATGATATTTTGCGCGCTATGCTCTTCCTCACTCAGCGGCGCCAGCCGCTGGCCGAGCTCAATAATATAAAGGTACTTCTCTTCCCAGTTGGCGCAACGACTAAAGTTGCGCAGCAGTTTGTCTTTATCCGGTAACGCCGCCATGATTGCTTCCCTTAGCCTAATAACTTGTGAATTCGCTGAAGTCCTGCAACCAGTCGATCCACCTCTTCCGTGGTATTGTACATCGCCAGCGACGCCCGACACATGGCCGGAACACGATAGAACGCCATCAACGGCATCGCGCAGTGATGACCGGTTCTGATGGCAATACCATAGTTATCGAGGAAGCTCCCCACATCGTAGGCATGATGCGCCCCGAGATTAAAGGCAATTACCCCCAGCCGATGCTCCGGGCCATACACCGTTAAATCGGGAACCTTCGCCAGTTCCTGCTGCGCATAGCGCATCAGGGTCTGCTCATATTCCGCGATATGCCGCAGATCGAGCGCGCTGACATAGTCCAGCGCCGCGCCAAGGCCGATAATCCCGCCGGTATTCGGCGTCCCCGCTTCGAAGCGCCACGGCGCTTTCGCCCAGGTGGTGCCTTCCGTCAGGCTGACGGTCGCAATCATCGACCCGCCCCCTTCCCACGGCGGCATCTCCTGCAGCAGTGCCTCTTTGACATACAGAATGCCAATCCCGGTCGGGCCGTACAGCTTATGCCCGGAGAAGACATAAAAATCGCAATCCAGCGCCTGAACGTCCACCGGGTGGTGCATCACCGCCTGCGCGCCGTCCACCAGCACTTTAGCCCCGTGCTGATGGGCCAGCGGGATTAAAGCCGCCAGCGGGTTTTCCGTCCCCAGCACGTTGGAAACCTGCGCGATCGCCAGCAGACGGGTTCGCTCATCAAACAGCGCCGGTATCGCGTCCAGCTGTAAGGTACCGTCCGGGTTCAGCGGAATCACCCGCAGCTCCGCCCCCACCCGGGCGCAGAGCATCTGCCATGGGACGATATTGGCGTGATGTTCCATCGCGCTGATGATGATGTTATCCCCGGCGCCGACGTTGGCGTTACCCCAGCTGTTGGCGACCAGGTTGATCCCTTCGGTGGTACCGCGGACAAAGACCAGCTCCTCCGCTGAACGGGCGTTGAGGAAGGTTGCCGCCTGCTGGCGCACCTGCTCCATGCGCGCCGTCGCTTCCGCACTCAGGGTATGAATACCGCGGTGGACCGCGGCATAGCCGTGACGATAGAACTCCGCCTCGGCGCGAATCACCGCTTCTGGTTTTTGCGCGCTGGCGGCGCTGTCGAGATAGACCAGCGGTTGACCGTTAACCTCCCGGCTGAGCACCGGAAAATCCGCGCGTATCCGTTCAACAGAAAATGTCATGCTTTTTCCCCCGGTAACCGCTGGCCGATGCGCATCAGGATCTGTTTCCTCAGCGCCTCATCGCCGATCGCTTCCGTCAGTTCGGCGGCGAAAGCGTACAGGATCATATGCTGCGCCGCCTGCTGGGTAATGCCCCGCGAACGGAGATAGAACAGCTGTTCGTCATCAATCCGCCCGATGGTGGCGCCGTGGCTGCACTTGACGTCATCGGCGTAAATTTCCAGCTGCGGCTTGGTATCCACCTCCGCCAGACGCCCCAGCAGCAAATTGTTGTTGGTCATCTGCCCATCGGTTTTCATCGCGTGCTTCGCAACATTAATCAGGCCATTAAACACCGCCCGTCCTTTGTCGCTGACGATCATTTTGTGCAGCTGGCGGCTGTTGCAGTAGCCGACGTTATGGTCCAGCCAGGTGCGGCTGTCGCAAACCTCGTTATTCACCGGCATCGCCAGAGAGTTGATCCGCAGGTTGCTGTTCTCGCCCTGCAGCTGGGTGCTGGTGTGGTGACGCAACACCGCCCCACCGAGCAGGAAACTGCTGCTGAAGGCCGAGGCGTCGCGCCCAAGGGAGAGGTCATTATGGGCAAAGTGGTAGCTTTGCGCGTTTTCAAACGCCAGCTTGATATGCTGCAGGTGGGCGTTATCCGCTACCGACATGGTCAGGCGCGCGCCGGTGAAGTGGCGATGCTCATCCAGGCTCAGATAGTGCTCAATGATGGTGGCCTCGGCACCGCTCTCCAGCTCAAGATGGTGGCGATAGTGGGCGGTGTTGAACTCTTCACCCGCCAGGCCGCGCGTCACGTGCATCAGCAGCAGCGGCTTCGCGGGACGTTGATGGCGTTTCACGCGGATGCGGGTCACCGTCTGCGCCAGGCTCTCCGTCAGGTGCAGGAACACCTCCGGCTGCACCGCATCCGGCAACGACTGACGTTGATTATCGACGCTAACCTCATAGCCGCTATCGGCCAGATCGTCGCTTAACGCCGCGCTGAACTGCCCGTCGATAAACACCAGACGCCAGCCGTCCACCGCCAGCGCCCGTTCGTCGCGCTGCGCCGCGGTCAAGGTGCCGGGAGCGAGGGCTACAAAGGTGCCGTTGAGCAACGCGTCCAGCGGGGTATATTTCCAGTTCTCATGTTTGCGCGTCGGCAGCCCCAGGCGCAGCATCTGTTGAAGATGTTGCCGCGCCTCAGGCGCTCGCTGCTCGCCCTGCGCCTCAAACAGATGATGCCACTGCTGCAGCGCGTTACTGCTGTTCGGTAAGCCAGCCATAGCCCTGCTCCTCCAGTTGTTTGACCAGAGTAAAGTCGCCGGATTTTACAATCCGCCCCTGATACAGCACGTGGACGTAATCTGGCTTGATATAGTCGAGAATACGCTGGTAGTGGGTCACGATAATAAAGGCGCGCTTGCCGTCGCGCAGCGCGTTAACGCCTTCAGAAACAATCTTCAGGGCGTCAATGTCCAGTCCGGAATCCGACTCATCAAGAATGCACAGTTCAGGCTCCAGAACCGCCATCTGCAGGATATCGTTGCGCTTCTTCTCGCCGCCGGAAAAACCGACGTTGACCGAACGGGTCAGCAAATCTTCCGGCATCTTCAGCAGCTTAATTTTCTCTTCCATCAGATCCTGGAAGTCAAAGCGATCCAGCTCTTCCTGGCCGCGATAGTCGCGTACCGCATTCAGCGCGGTTTGCAGGAAGAACTGATTGCTGACGCCGGGGATCTCTACCGGGTACTGGAAGGCCATAAAGATGCCTTCGCCCGCGCGGTCCTCCGGCGCCAGGGTCAGCAAATCTTTGCCTTTGAACTCCACGCTACCGCCGATGACTTCATAGTCCTCGCGCCCGGCCAGCGTCGCGGAGAGGGTGCTTTTCCCGGAACCGTTCGGCCCCATGATGGCGTGCACTTCGCCAGGACGGATTTCCAGATTCAACCCGCGCAGGATCTCTTTGTCTTCAACGGCGACCTGCAAATTTTTAATACTTAACATCTGATTTCCCTTAATTCGTAAAGCCTGGCGCTTAGCCGACGCTGTGTTCGAGGCTGATGGCCAGCAGTTTTTGCGCTTCGACGGCAAACTCCAGCGGCAGCTCCGAGAAGACGTCTTTACAGAAGCCATTGACGATCATCGAAATGGCATCATCTTCGCTGATGCCACGCTGCAGGCAGTAGAACAGCTGATCTTCGCCGATCCGCGAGGTGGTCGCTTCATGCTCCAGCTGAGCGCTGTTATTACGGCATTCCACATACGGGAAGGTATGCGCCCCGCAGTCCGGCCCAATCAGCATCGAGTCGCATTGCGTGAAGTTACGCGCGTTGGTCGCCGTCGGCATAATTTTGACTAAGCCACGGTAGCTGTTCTGGCTTTTGCCGGCGGAAATCCCCTTCGAAATAATCGTCGAACGGGTGTTTTTCCCGATATGAATCATCTTGGTACCGGTGTCCGCCTGCTGATGGCCGCTGGTCAGCGCCACCGAGAAAAACTCGCCGATGGAGTTATCGCCGCGCAGGATGCAGCTCGGATACTTCCAGGTGATGGCGGAGCCGGTTTCCGACTGAGTCCACGACATCTTGCTGTTCTCACCCTCGCACAGCGCGCGCTTGGTGACGAAGTTGAGGATCCCGCCGGTGTTGTTATCGCCCGGGAACCAGTTCTGCACGGTGGAGTATTTCACCTCGGCGTCTTTGTGAATAATCACCTCGACCACCGCGGCGTGCAGCTGATAGCTGTCGCGCACCGGAGCAGAACACCCTTCGATATAGCTGACATAGCTGCCCTCATCCGCCACGAGGATTGTGCGTTCGAACTGGCCGGTTTTCTCCGCGTTAATCCGGAAATAGGTCGAGAGTTCCATCGGGCAGCGCACGCCTTTCGGCACGTAGATAAAGGTGCCGTCGGAGGCCACCGCGGCATTCAGCGCGGCGAAGAAGTTGTCGTTGCCAGGCACCACGGTACCCAGATATTTTTTCACCAGCTCCGGGTGGTCATGAATGGCTTCGCCAAACGAACAGAAGATAATCCCCTGCTCCGCCAGCTTTTCGCGATAGGTGGTGGCCACCGAAACGGAGTCGAAGATCGCGTCAACCGCCACTTCCCGGCCTTCGCGCACCGGCACGCCGAGCTGATTAAACGCCTCTTCGACTTCCTGAGTCAGATAGGCGCCCGGACCGGTTTGCTGCACCGCGCCCGGCTCAGACGCGCAGGTGTCATCGCAGTTGCCGCAGGACGGCGCCGAGTAATAGCTGTAATCCTGATAGTTCAGCTTGTCATAATGGGCCTTTAACCAGTGCGGCTCTTCCATCTCCAGCCAGGCTTTGAACGCGTTGAGCCGGAACTCAAGCATCCACTCGGGTTCGTTGCGACGGGCGGAAATTGCCCGCACCACCTCTTCGTTAATGCCTTTTGCCAGCTCATCGGTCTTTAATTGGGTGAAAAAGCCTTCTTTATAGTTGAGCGGCCCGTCAGACCAGGTTTTGACATCATCAGTTGCTTCAGTATTACGAGACATAGTTACTCCGCCTGAACCCCAAAGCTTTCACCGCAACCACATTCGTGTTGCGCTTTCGGGTTATGAAACTTAAAGATTTCATTTAATCCTTCCCGAACATAATCCAGCTCCGTGCCATCAATAAACGGCATTGCCTGCAGCGGCGCCCAAAGCTTCGCACCGTCAAGTTCAAACAACAGATCGTCTGGCGCCGGTTCGGCAATCATTTCGAGAACGTAACCAAAACCGGCACAACCGCTGGTTTTCACGCCCAGGCGCAGCCCCTGCATCCCGGGTTGTTTACTCACCAGGTCACGGATATGGGCGGCTGCGGCGGGGGTCATCATCAGACCACGCCAGCTAAAATCATCGGGATTGAAGGTTCCTGCATCTAATTCCATAGCTCTACCTCATTGGTTAGCGCCATAAGGGCATGCCGCCATGTTAATGATAACAATTATCACTTCAACCCAGCTGGAGAAGGGGTATTCCTCCGTCAGGCCCTTTTACCGCGCTTTTTATAAGCATAGACCCTCACCCGCAGGTTATCAGGGTACTATTTTGTAATTTAATATATTGATAAATAATAAGTTATCTGAAGAGAAAAAGTGACAGGAGCGGCAATGGGAAAGGTGTATCGGAAATACCTATTTTTGAAATAGAAATTCACACATTCAGTCGATTAGCACTAATAGCAAAATCAATAGCTTGTTATTTGAACAGCGCCGCCGACTTAGCGCCTTATCTCACGTCGAGTCAGAATATTCTATAAGCATTATCCTAAATTGCTGACCGTTATCCGGGAAAGGGTATTCGTTTTCGTTATAAATTCGGCCATAAATCAGGAATAAAGATTTTTTCTCTACGGGCAAGCTGGTGTACAATAGTTGACTAAATTTCCTACAGTTTTCGGCACAACGTCGGAGTCGCTGCTTACCTGGAGTTTTGCCGTACAGGATGATAGATATCAGTATTATGTCGATGTGCATGGTAGTACTGCTGGTGATGAGCGTACTTCTCGACTAAGCCCACCGCAGCCCTGCAGTCCGCAACTCCACATTGGTGATGAAATGAGGAGATTTGGAGGATTCGGCCGTCGTAGGATTGTTCGTCAAAAGCGTAACCTCTAAGATTTTAGCCACATTCCAAAGAGGTACGAAGAAGATGAAAGGAACAATCATTGCTCTGTTAGCCACCGTTTCGGTTGTCGCGGCCAGCGCATTTGCGGCCGATAAAACCGACAGCCCTGCTCCCGGCGACAATCCTGGCGGACATCCGCCGATGGCTATGGCTCAGGGGCGTGGCCCGATGCCGATGCACCCCTTCCCGCCGGGAAAACCGGTTCTTTTCTCTGCCACCGTTGCCAGCGATAATCCGGCTGAAACCATCAATAAACTCACCGCGCTGATCCCGACCGGCACCGCCAAACATTATGCCGTTCACGTGGAAGTGGTTCCCGTGCCGGATATGCCCTGATCCACTCCGCGATCATTTTGCGGCGTAATCTTGCCCGACAAAAAAGCTGCCAGTATGCGTGGCAGCTTTTATTTTGTGGCGAACTTTGTATGACAGACCGATATACCTCATCGTCAGCGGTGTAAAGACCGTCTGAATGATGGTGGTATATTAACTCCTAATCTTTCTGTAGATAAACAGGACCACTAATGCACCGATTACCGCTACGACAAAGCTGCCGAAATTAAACCCATCGACCTTGCCGAAGCCAAAGAAAGTACTGATCCAGCCACCAACAACTGCCCCAATAACACCCAGAACGATAGTGACGATAAAACCGCCGCCGTCTTTGCCTGGCATAATCCACTTAGCCAAAATACCGGCAATAAGACCAAAAATGATCCAGGAAATGATACCCATAGTTAACTCCGTCCTCTTCGTTACTCACAAGTATTTTGTCATGGAAATAGTAGCATAAATGGCGTGAATGATTCATGAATTATATTTTTACTGGTCATGACTTGCTGCATAAGCCGCTATGGTCTACATATCATGGTGTCGATGTTAATGCGCAAAGGAGTTAAAGATGGGGTATTACGTTATTAAAAAGTCCGAGAAAAGCGTGTCCCAGCCCTGGTATTTCCTGCTAAAAGCCGATAACCACGAAACCATCGCCACCAGCGAAATGTACTCCTCGAAGGATGCGGCGAAAAAGGGAATTGCCTCGGTGCAGAAGAATGGCCCGAGTGAGACGATTAAGGATGAAACCTAATAATGAAGGCATGATATAAGGGGGAAAATATTTCCCCCTTATATTTGTATAAGAACAGACTCAGCCGCTGGCTCTATTTCAGATCACCGCCGTCGTGAGGCGCGATGAGCAGCACAGGCGCCCCTGTTCATCGGAGATTTCAATCTGCCATACCTGGTGGCGCGATCCGACATGCAGCGCTCTACAAACGCCGCGAACCCGCCCGCCGCGCACCGAGCGAATATGGTTGGCATTCACCTCAAGACCTACCACTTTTTGCTCGCCTTCACTGCATAAATAGCCGGCCACCGATCCCAGCGTCTCCGCCAGTACCACCGACGCGCCGCCATGCAGCAGGCCAAACGGCTGATGGGTACGGCTATCGACAGGCATGGTCGCTTCGAGAGTGTCATCAGTAAAGGCATCAAAGCGAATATCCAGCAGCCCCACCATATTGCCTTCACCCATGCGGTTGAGCTGTTCCAGCGTTGTCTGACGTTTCCAAATCATCCCATAATCTCCAGCAGCGCCTGCAGCGGATGACGAACTCCGCTGCCTTCAATGCGCTTAACCTGACTACGGCAGGAATATCCGGTCACCAGGCAGCGATTGCGCGGCAAACGCTGGATCGCCTGTTGCCAGGAAAGCGCGTAGATGTTCAGCGAGTTGGCATGGTTTTTTACCTCATGGCCATAGGTTCCGGCCATGCCACAGCAGCCCACGCTGACGTTTTCCAGCTTCGCGCCAAAGCGCGCAAAAATCTCCGCCCACTGCTTCGGCGCGGCGGGTAACGCCGTCACTTCGGTACAGTGACCAAACAGATACCATGCTTCACCGCCGTTATCCTGCGCCCGGGCATCCGGCAGCGCCTGCGGCAGCCATTCATGTACCAGCATCACGCGGAAATCGCCCCGCTTATCGCCTAGTACCTGGTTGTACTCATCGCGATAGCACAGCACCAGCGCCGGGTCGACGCCGACCATCGGCATCCCCAGCTGCGCCACGCGGTTGAGGAAATCGGCGGTTTTCTGTGCCGTACGCGCAAAGCGCGCCAGGAATCCCTTAATATGCTGCGCCTTGCCGTTCGGCGAGAACGGTAACAGCACCGGTTGATAGCCCACTTTTTCGACCAGGCGGACAAAGTCGGCTACCACCTGCGCATCGTAGTAGCTGGTGAACGGATCCTGCACCACCAGCACCATCCTGGCCTTTTGCTCCGCGCTCAGAGCTTCCAGCTGCTCCAGGGTCATATTCGCCGAACGGTGCCCGACCATCTGTTGCTTCAGCGACGGCGTCGAGAGCAGCGGCAGGTCGACCATGCCGATGTGCTTCTCCGACAGCTTGCGCAGCCACGGCTGGTTAATAAAGAAGTTGAAGGTTTTCGGCGCGTGAGCCATCAGCGGCGCATAGGACTCCACCGTCGCCACCAGATGGTCGCGCACCGGCCGCAGGTAGCGGCTGTGGTAGAGCTGCAGGAAGCGCGAACGGAATTCCGGCACGTCAATTTTAATCGGGCATTGGGTTGAGCAGGCTTTACAGGCCAGACAGCCGGACATCGCCTCTTTGACCTCGTGCGAGAAATCGTACTCCCCCTTGCGCGCATGCCAGCTATTGCGGGTGCGTTCCACCAGGGTCCGCAGGCTGGCGCGTTTCTCCGGCAGATCGTGTTCCAGCTGATTGGGATCGATGCCGCGATCGGCCAGCAGGCGCAGCCACTCGCGCACCAGCGTGGCACGCCCTTTCGGCGAGTGAATACGATGATTGCTGACCTTCATCGATGGACACATCGGGCTTTTAACATCAAAGTTAAAGCACAATCCGTTGCCGTTACACTCCATCGCGCCGCGCCACGAAGTGCGCACCGCAATCGGGATCTGGCGATCCCAGGTTCCGCGCTTCACCGCGTCGACTTTCATCATCGGCGCGTCGACCCCTTCCGGCGGACAGATTTTGCCCGGGTTGAGACGGTTATCCGGATCGAACGCCGCTTTGACTTTGCGCAGCTCAGCATAGAGCTCTGCGCCAAAGAAGGCCGGACTGTACTCCGCCCGGAAGCCCTTCCCGTGCTCCCCCCACAGCAGGCCGCCGTATTTCGCCGTCAGCGCCACCACCTCGTCGGAGATGCGTTTCATCAGCACCTCCTGCTGCGGATCGCACATATCCAGCGCCGGACGTACGTGCAGCACGCCGGCATCAACGTGACCAAACATACCGTAGCTCAGGCCATGCCCGTCCAGCAGCGCGCGAAACTCAGCGATATAGTCCGCGAGATGTTCCGGCGGCACGCAGGTATCTTCGGCGAAGGGGATCGGCTTGGCCGCGCCTTTGGCGTTCCCCAGCAGCCCGACCGCTTTTTTGCGCATCGCGTAGATTCGCTCGACGCCGTCCAGCTCGTTGCACACCTGCCAGCCAATCACTCCGGCTTCGTTTGCCGCAATCAGCTCATCCAGACGCTGGCACAGCGTGGTCACCTGCTCTTCGATAAGTTCGGCGTCATCGCCGGCAAATTCGACGATATTCAGCCCCAGCATCTCTTTATCCGGCACATCGGCGATCAGTTCGCTGACCGAATGCCAGACGATATCCTCGCGCGCCAGGTTAAGCACTTTTGAATCGACGGTTTCCACCGACAGCGCTTTAGCCGCGACCATAAACGGGGCGTTACGTAGCGCGGAGTCAAAGGAGTCGTATTTGATATTGACCAGCCGGCGCACCTTCGGCAGCCGGGTGATATCCAGACGCGCTTCGGTAATAAAGGCCAGCGTCCCTTCCGAGCCGGTTAAAATACGGGTCAGATCGAACTCGCTCATCTCATCATTAAAGACGTGGCGCAGATCGTATCCGGTCAGGAAGCGGTTAAGTTTAGGGAACTTATCGATAATCAGCTGACGCTGCGCCTTGCAGCGCTGGTATACCGTGCGATAAATCCGCCCAATCGCCGACTGTTCACCGCTGAGCGTTTCTGCCAGCGCGACAGGTACGGCCTGGGTATCGAGAATATCCCCGCCCATCAACACCGAGCGCACGCCCAGCACGTGATCCGAGGTTTTACCGTACACCAGCGACCCCTGCCCGGAAGCGTCGGTGTTGATCATCCCGCCCAGCGTCGCGCGGTTGCTGGTAGACAGCTCCGGCGCAAAAAAGTAGCCGTAGGGTTTAAGATATTGGTTCAGCTGATCTTTAATGACCCCGGCTTCAACCCTTACCCAACCCTCTTGCGGGTTGATTTCGATAATGCGGTTCATATAGCGGGACATGTCGACGATGATCCCGGCGTTGAGCGACTGGCCGTTGGTGCCGGTACCGCCGCCGCGCGGGGTAAAGACCAGCGATTTGAATCGCTCTTCGGCGGCGATTCTTGCCAGCAGCGCGACATCCGCCGTCGAACGGGGGAATAAAATCGCATCCGGTAACAGCTGATAGACGCTGTTGTCTGTCGCCATCGTTAGCCTGTCGGCGTAACTGGTGGCGGTATCACCGGTAAATCCTTGTTGCTCCAGTACCTGCAAAAAATTCAATACCAGCTGAACGACGCCTGGTGCTTGAGAAATTTGTGGGATCATAATGCTTGACCCTGCCTGACTATGTTGTGTTGTATAAACTTCATCCTTCAGACTGCCTCTTGTTGGCTGCATTTGCTGCTGAGCTCTTCCTGAAGCTCCCCTTGCGGGACATGGCAAACCACATTAATCACTCGCGACAACTGTGTCCCCGTACCGTAAAAGCCCGGGTACTCGCGCGCCGCCTTGAGGCGCCGTGGATGATTTAGTGTAAGGTTAACTAAACGATTGCGTAGTGCAGTCAACTTTTTATCACATTTTTTTCATATGCGCCCACCAGATTTATGTGCAGAATCAGGCGCGGGAAATTATTGATATTATTATCAGTATATGGAATTACGCTGCGTCAGCCTTTTGACGCGACTGGAAAGGTAACATTTCGCTATGATTAACGATCGCCAGCCCCGGGATATACCGCAAGTTCTGCTGTCGGTGCTGTTCTTGTCCCTGATAATTATCTCCTGCCTGTGGGTCGTACAACCCTTTATTCTGTCATTCGCCTGGGCGGGCACCGTCGTCATCGCCACCTGGCCAGTCCTGCTGCGTCTGCAGCGTTTACTGTTTGGTAAACGCGCCCTCGCCGTACTGGTGATGACCCTGCTGCTCTTTTTACTGTTTGTGATTCCGATTGCGCTGCTGGTCAATAGCCTGGTCGATAACAGCACGCCGTTGATTAAGGTCATTACCAGCGGCAACTTTACCCCGCCGGATCTCGCCTGGCTGAACAGCGTGCCGCTGTTCGGCGATAAGCTGTATGCCGGATGGCATAATTTACTGGAGATGGGCGGAACGGCCATTATGACCAAAATCCGCCCCTACCTCGGCACCACCACCACCTGGTTTGTCGGTCAGGCGGCGCATATTGGTAAACTGCTGGTCTATTGCGGCCTGATGCTGCTGTTCAGCGCTCTGTTATACTGGCAAGGTGAGAGAGTCGCCTATGGCTTCCGCTATTTTGCCACCCGCCTGGCGGCGAAACGCGGCGATGCGGCGGTGATCCTTGCCGGCCAGGCCATCCGCGCCGTGGCGCTGGGGGTGGTCGTTACCGCGTTGGCGCAGGCGGTGCTCGGCGGCATCGGCCTCGCGGTATCCGGCGTCCCGTATGCGGCACTGTTGACGGTGGTAATGATCTTTACCTGCCTCGTCCAGCTGGGGCCATTGCTGGTACTGGTTCCCTCGATCATCTGGCTCTACTGGAGCGGCGACACCACCTGGGGCACGGTACTGCTGGTATGGAGCTGCGTGGTGGGAACCATGGACAACGTCATCCGTCCGGTGCTGATTCGCATGGGGGCCGATCTGCCGATGATTCTGATTCTCTCCGGCGTTATCGGCGGCCTGATCGCCTTCGGCATGATTGGCCTGTTTATCGGGCCGGTGCTGCTGGCTGTCTCCTGGCGTTTGTACGATGCCTGGGTACATGAGGTGCCGCCGCCGCCGAAGGATCCCGACCAGGTGCTGGCGGAGCTTGAAGAGCTGAATGCCAGCAATCTCAACAATCAGAAGTAAAAAAATAAGGCGGGGAAACCCGCCTTAAACTTAAGAAAAACTTATAAAACAGACCTGATTTTCCCTGCCGCTCACACTGTTGGCCACATTCACCGCGCATATTCTTCACCTCAATTTAACTATTGGGATGAATCCGATCGACGCCCAAAAGGGCTGTGTCTACTATTAGGGCACGGTTATAAATCAACACCTTGATTTATAAGCATGGAAATCCCCTGAGTGAAACAACGAATTGCTGTGTGTAGTCTTTGCCCATCTCCCACGATGGGCTTTTTTTTAGCCTGCAATCGGCTACCCGGCATGGCTCGCGGGCTTCGGGACAGCATGGGTGCGGCAATCTCTCAATGGATGCGTTGATTGCCGCCGCTCGTCGTTCCTTCGTCTCCAGCCCACTCATGGCAATGAACTAACTCACTTCGCAACGGCTCATCATCCGCCAGTTGTGCGGTAATTCACGCACCTCTCCGCTGACCATTACGGTGGCCGTCCCGCGAATATCCGCCGAAGAGGCGCCAATCTGCAGTTCAAACTCACCGGGTTCAACAATACGTTGCCCATCGCGACGGGTGAAATTCAGCATATCGACCGGCAGGTAGAAAGTCAGCGTCGCGCTTTCGCCCGGCTCTACGGTTACCCGCTGGAAGGCCTTCAGCTCCTGCAGCGGACGTACCATAGACGCGACTTTATCGCGCACATAAAGCTGGACAACCTCGCTGCCGCGACGCTCCCCGCCGTTACGCACCGTGACCTGCAGCGCGATTTCCCCGTCGATAGCCACCTCCCGGGCCAGCAGCCGGGGTTGGCCATACGTGAAGGTTGTCCAGCTTTGCCCGTAGCCAAACGGGTAGCGCGAGCCAAAGTGGAAAGCAAACGGCGTGCCGCCGCTTTTCAGTTTGTGGTTGTAGTAATACGGCATCGCCCCCGCGCTTTTCGGCACGCTGACCACCAGCCTCCCCTGCGGCTCTGCGCGTCCGGTTAACACATCGGCCACCGCCCAACCGCCTTCCTGGCCCGGCGCCCAGGCCATCAGCAGGGCCGCCACGCGATCTTCCAGCCCCTGCAGGTTATAAGGACGTCCGCCGGTCATCACCACCACCACCGGTTTACCGGTCGCGACTAACGCGTCCAGCAGCTGCTGCTGGACGCCAGGCAGATTCAGCGTATCGGTATCCGACCCTTCCCCCACCGTACCGCTCTGGAACAGACCGGCAAGATCGCCCACGCAGGCCACGATCACGTCGTTGTCCTGCGCGACCTTTACCGCCTCAGGGATTAAACTGTCATCAAGTGAAACCGGCGATTGCTGCATCGGTTTGCCGCCGCTGTCGCCGGGGAAGACCGGCGCGCCGGCCATCCTCTGCTCAATAATATGGCAACCTTTGGCATAGCTCACCCGCTGCGCCCCCAGGTAGTGGCGCAGCGCCGCCAGCGGCGTGGTGACCTGCGAGACCTCGTCCACCATATCGCTGATGATCAGGTGTACCGGGAAACTGTAGCCGCTGAGCAGCGCCAGCGGGTCGTCGGCCGTTGGCCCGACAACCGCCACCTTCGGCTGCCCCTGCAGCGGCAGAACGCCGCGGTTCTCCAGCAGCGTCAGCGAGCGGGTCGCCACATCGCGTGCGGCCTGGCGCGCCGCCGGAGACTGCAACGTAATGCCCGCCACATCGGTATAGGGCTGTTCGAACAGGCCCAGACGGAACTTCTCTGTCAGGGTACGCGTGACGATTTCATCAATCTTCGCCATGGTGATTAAACCGCGATCCAGCGCCTGCTGCAGATGGCGGGCGCAATCATCTTTCGGCAGTTCCACATCGAGACCGGCATTAAACGCCAGCGCGGCGGATTCCGCCGCATCGTGGGCGATCCCATGATGCTGATGCAGCAGACTGACGCCGCCGTAGTCAGCGACGATAATGCCATCAAAGCCCCACTGCTCGCGCAGGACCGTGGTCAACAGGAAGCTATCGCTGTGCCCTGGCTGGTTATCGATATCGTGATACGCGGGCATCACCGATCCGGCATTCGCCAGCTTCACCGCCATCTCAAACGGCAGCAGGAAGGTATCATTCAGCTCACAAAAACCCAGGTGCACCGGGGCATGGTTACGCGCGCCTTCGCTGAAGGAGTGGCCGACATAATGTTTCAGCGTCGCCAGCACGTCGCGCTTTTCGCCCTGCAACCCCTCCACATACGCGCAGGCCATCACCCCCACCAGCCAGGGATCTTCGCCAAAGGTCTCTTCGGTGCGTCCCCAGCGGACATCGCGTGAGACATCCAGCACCGGCGCCAGCCCCTGTTTACACCCGGTGGTACGCGCTTCCACGCCAATTTCCCGCGCCGCCCGCGCGACCAGCTCTGGATCCCAGGTTGAGCCATAATTGAGCGAAGAGGGAAACAGCGTCGCCTCTTTGCACAGCAGCCCGACCAGGCACTCTTCGTGGAACAGCGCCGGGATCCCCAGCCGGGTCTCTTCCACCAGCATCTTCTGCAGGCGGTTGGCGGCGCGCACGCCGCTCTCCGCCGTAACAATATGGGTCCCCAACGGGCGGGTAATCTGTCCGATGCCGGACTTTAAGCGTTCCGTCAGCGAGACCTGAGCGCTGACGCCGGCAAATTCATCGCTCATGTCGCTGCGCTCCTGGTGTTCGCCGTCCTCGGCGAGCACCAGCCAAAAGGCGTGCATCTGAGCAAATTTCTCTTCTACCGTCATCCGCGAAACTAAATCCGCAACGCGTTCATCAATCGGGCGACGGGCATCCTTATAAATTACGGTCATTTTCTTACTCCTGTAGTGCTGAATTCAGCGCTGGCTGCGCGGTTGCGGTGACGTTCGTTTCACGGCGACGGATAAGTTCACGGGCAATATTGTCCGCCGTGGCGCTATTGAGCTTGTAGAACATCAGCAGCAGCGCCATCACGATGAACAGTGCGGCGGGGATCAGCGTGAACAAGGTATTAATGGTGCCCAGCACGGCTGGCGACTGGGTCGCCGCATTGGGGATATAGTCGACGAAACCGAGGATCCACCCCACGACCGCGCCCCCCAGCGCCAGGCCAAACTTAATGGCGAACAGCGCCGTGGAGAACACCAGCCCGTCCAGGCGACGGCCGCTGCGATGCTCTTCGTAGTCCACCACGTCCGAGAACATGGTCCACTGCAGCGGAGTGGTCAGGTTCTGGATAAAGCTAAAGACCACGTTGAGGGCTAATATCAGCCACACCTGATTCGCCGGAATAAAGAAAATGGCCACGGCAAAGATCACAAAAGTAATAATCGTCCACTGATACGCCCGTACGCGATCGAATTTACCTAGCAGCCGTTCGGATAATAATGCGCCGAGCAGTGCCGCAATCATTCCGGACACAATAAAAGTGAATACCATCTCCGGGCGCTGCATCACATATTTGACGTAATACATCGTTGCCGAGCCGCGGGCGACCACCGCCGTTAATAATAAAATATTGAAGATAAATACGATTCGCCATTGGCTATTTCCGGCCAGCAGCTTCAGGTCTTTTAATAACGATCCCGAGGTATCGCTCTGCGGCGTATAGCGCTCGCGGGTAAGGAAGAAGCAGCTGAAGAACAGTACGATCCCGAGGATCCCCATCAGGCTCATGGCATAAAAATAGCCTTTTTGCGCATTCCCCGCGCCAAGATGAGCCACCAGCGGCAGCGCAATGACGGTGACTATCAGGCCGCCGATAAACGACAGCGCAAAGCGCCACGACTGCAGGGAGTGACGCTCATGCGGGTCCATCGTCAGAGCGCCGGGCATCGCGCAATACGGCACGTTAATCGCCGAGTAGATAAAGCTCAGCAGGGTATAGGTCAGACAGGCATAAATAATTTTTCCGGTTTCTCCGACGTCGGGCACGTAGAAGGTGATAATGCAACTGACGCCGAACGGGATGGCGAACCACAGCAGCCAGGGGCGAAAGCGCCCGTGACGGGTTTGCGTGCGATCCACCAGCGCGCCAATACACGGATCGACGACCGCATCCACCACCCGCACGACCAAAAACATCGTTCCCATAATCGCGGCCGGTAGACCAAACACATCGGTATAAAAATAGGCCAGAAATAGCGTGGCGGTTTGCCACACCAGCGCGCTGGCCATATCGCCAAGTCCGTAGCCAATTTTATTTTTTGTGGTCAGAACAGAGGAGAGAGTCATTATTATCCTTACACAGAGAGAGCGTTTATCACCAGGTAGCATGAGAATCAGATGACGCGGTGTAAGTATTAGAAATGGCGACCCCGGCAACAATTGTAGAAATTCACTGAGGGATTACGATATTTTGTTTTTTTCTGTTTATGTGATTGACTGCAAATTAAGGGGGGTCCGCGCTGAGAATAAAAAAATCCCCGCCATCGCTGACGGGGATTAGACTATTTTGTCCGGCCGAAGATTATTTGCTCAGTTCAGCCAGGCCAAGCCAGGTTTGCACCACGGTATCCGGGTTCAGGGACAGGCTGTCGATCCCCTCCTCCATCAGCCAGGCGGCAAAATCCTCATGGTCAGACGGGCCCTGGCCACAAATACCAACGTATTTGCCCTGTTTCTTCGCCGCGCGAATCGCCATCGACAGCAGCGCTTTTACCGCATCGTTGCGTTCATCAAACAGCTCAGAGACCACGCCTGAGTCGCGATCGAGGCCCAGCGCCAGCTGAGTCATATCGTTTGAACCGATAGAGAAGCCGTCAAAGTACTCGAGGAACTGTTCGGCCAGCAGCGCGTTGGACGGGATTTCGCACATCATAATGATTTTCAGCCCGTTCTCGCCGCGTTTGAGACCCTGACGCTCCAGCTCCTCCACCACCGCTTTCGCCTGGGCGACGGTACGGACGAAAGGAACCATGATCTCTACGTTGTCCAGGCCCATATCGTTGCGTACGCGCTTAACCGCTTCACACTCCAGCGCGAAGCAGTCGCGGAAGCTGTCAGAGACGTAACGACCGGCGCCGCGGAAGCCAAGCATCGGGTTCTCTTCTTCCGGCTCATAACGCTCGCCGCCCACCAGGTTGGCGTATTCGTTCGACTTAAAGTCGGAGAGACGAACAATCACCCGCTTCGGATAGAACGCCGCGCCCAGGGTCGCAATACCTTCGGTCAAACGGCCGACGTAAAACTCTCTCGGCGAGTCGTAGCCTTTCATCAGCTCGCGGATTTCGTTCTGCAGCGCGGGCTCCTGGTCATCAAACTCCAGCAGCGCGCGCGGATGGACGCCAATCATGCGGTTGATGATGAATTCCAGACGCGCCAGGCCAACGCCCTCGTTCGGCAGGCAGGCGAAGTCGAATGCCCGGTCCGGGTTGCCGACGTTCATCATGATCTTCAGCGGCAGCTCGGGCATCTCACCGACGCTTGAACTCTTGATGCTGAAGTCCAGCAGTTCGGCATAGACGTAGCCGGTATCGCCTTCGGCGCAGGAAACGGTGACGTTCTGGTTTTCCTCGATACGATCGGTCGCGTCGCCGCAGCCAACCACCGCCGGGATCCCCAGTTCACGGGCAATAATCGCCGCGTGGCAGGTACGTCCGCCGCGGTTGGTGACGATTGCCGAGGCTTTCTTCATGATCGGTTCCCAGTCCGGGTCGGTCATGTCGGTGACCAGCACGTCGCCCGGTTCGATGCGGTTCATTTCACTGATATCGTGAATGACTTTCACCGGACCGGCCCCGATGCGATGGCCGATCGCGCGGCCTTCAGCCACAATCTGCCCTTGCGCATGCAGGGTATAGCGTTCCATCACCTGGCCGCGTGAACGTACGGTTTCCGGACGCGCCTGGACGATGAACAGCTCGCCGGTATGGCCATCTTTCGCCCACTCGATATCCATCGGCCGGCCGTAGTGCTTCTCAATCTGCACCGCCTGCTTCGCCAGCTCCTGCACTTCCTCGTTGGTTAACGAGAAAATGTCACGCTGCGCCTGCGGAACATCTTCGATACGCACCTGCTTGCCATGTTCCTGAGTCGGCGCGTAAATCATGCGAATCTTTTTCGACCCCATGGTACGGCGCACGATAGACGGACGATTTGCCGCCAGCGTCGGCTTATGGACGTAGAACTCATCCGGGTTCACCGCGCCCTGCACCACCATTTCGCCGAGGCCCCAGGCGGAGGTAATAAATACCACCTGGTCAAAGCCGGACTCGGTGTCGATGGAGAACATGACGCCGGATGAGGCGAGGTCGGAACGCACCATCCTTTGTACCCCGGCGGATAGCGCCACGCCGCGGTGGTCATAACCCTGATGCACGCGATAGGAGATCGCGCGATCGTTAAACAGCGAAGCAAACACGTGCTTCACCGCGACGAGCACGGCATCAAAGCCCTGCACGTTGAGGAATGTCTCTTGCTGCCCGGCGAAGGAGGCATCCGGCATATCTTCCGCCGTGGCGGAGGAACGCACGGCAAAGGAGGCCTCGGCATTATCCGCGGACAGCTGTGTATAGGCATCACGAATGGCGTCTTCCAGTTCGCTCTGGAACGGCGTATCAATGATCCACTGACGGATCTGGGCGCCCGCTTTCGCTAATGCGGAAACGTCGTCAATGTCGGTTTCATCCAGCAGTGCATAAATACGCTGGTTAACACCGCTTTGGTCCAGGAACTGATTGAAGGCATCAGCGGTGGTGGCAAACCCGTTCGGCACGGAAACACCCATACCGGACAGATTCGTAATCATTTCACCAAGGGAGGCATTTTTGCCCCCAACTCTGTCTACATCATTCATGCCGAGTTGGTTATACCAAAGCACCAGCGGTGACGAGCCATTGTTGGACATCGAGACAATCCTTTTGTGATTTAATACCAGTGATAAAAAACTCACGATCAACTGCAGGATTTATCCTGACATATTTATGCGGCTGAAAAAAACGGTGAATCGTTCAAGCAAATTATTTTTTCTTTTTTAGGACAGTTCCTTCAATATTGCTAACTCAATGATTCTTCTAAAATCTGCTGCAATACGAGACAAAAAACAAACAATTCACAAAACTGAACTCACCTTTTCATTAAAAATAAAAATACCGTTTCATTTTTAAAGTGAGACAAAGCCTAAAGGGATATGCTTAAATTTAATATCTGCTTTCAGGTAATTAAACTAATTATACCGGATGGTCAAAATGGAAAGTGCTGTAGATCGCCACGTATTTTATATTTCCGACGGTACTGCCATTACGGCAGAGGTGCTGGGGCATGCGGTGATGTCGCAATTTCCGGTCGCCATCAGCAGCGTGACCCTGCCGTTTGTGGAAAATGCCAGCCGTGCGCGGGCGGTAAAGGAGCAAATTGACGCTATCTACCAGCAAACCGGTATCCGGCCGCTGGTTTTCTACTCCATCGTCATTCCGGAAATTCGCGACGTAATTTTGCAAAGCGAGGGATTTTGTCAGGATATCGTTCAGGCGCTGGTGGCCCCGCTGCAGCAGGAGCTGCGTCTGGATCCCACGCCGATCGCTCACCGTACCCACGGTCTGACGCCGGGTAACCTGAACAAATACGATGCGCGAATCGCCGCCATTGATTATACCCTCGCCCACGATGACGGCATTTCGTTGCGCAATCTCGATCAGGCGCAGGTGATCCTGCTGGGCGTCTCGCGCTGCGGAAAAACCCCCACCAGTCTCTATCTGGCGATGCAGTACGGCATCCGCGCGGCAAACTATCCGTTTATCGCCGACGATATGGACAATTTAATTCTGCCCGCCTCGCTCAAGCCGCTGCAGCACAAGCTGTTTGGCCTGACCATTAACCCGGAACGGCTAGCCGCCATTCGCGAAGAACGGCGTGAAAACAGTCGCTATGCGTCGATGCGTCAATGCCGGATGGAAGTCACCGAGGTGGAAGCCCTGTACCGCAAGAATAAAATTCCCTGCCTGAACAGCACCAACTATTCCGTCGAGGAGATCGCCACCAAAATCATGGATATCATGGGGCTGAACCGAAGAATGTACTAATGAACTAGTGCATTGCTAAAAATTTGTTTATGCTATCGCTCGTGGCCTATACAGGATCATGACCTGCTCTTGCAATAAGCAGAGATTGGTTTATCGTGATGCGCATCACTTCCCGGCATTTTCGCCGCGGAAGAAACAGATTTTTGAGACCCCAATGAATAAAACAGACGAATTGCGTACCGCGCGCATTGAAAGCCTGGTTACGCCTGCGGAACTGGCGCAGCGGCACCCCGTGTCTGCCGAGGTAGCGGCACATGTCTCCGCCTCCCGTCGCCGGATTGAAAAAATCCTCAACGGCGAAGATCGCCGTTTGCTGGTGATCATCGGCCCGTGCTCGATCCATGATACCGAGGCGGCAATGGATTACGCGCGCCGCCTGCAAGAGATGCGTGAACGTTACCAGCCGCAGCTGGAAATCGTGATGCGTACCTACTTTGAGAAGCCGCGCACCGTTGTCGGCTGGAAGGGGTTGATCTCTGACCCTGACCTTAACGGCAGCTATCGGGTGAATCACGGTATCGAACTGGCGCGTCGGCTGCTGCTGCAGGTCAACGAGCTGGGCGTGCCCACCGCCACCGAATTTCTCGATATGGTGACCGGGCAGTTTATTGCTGACCTGATTAGCTGGGGCGCTATCGGCGCGCGCACCACCGAAAGTCAGATCCACCGGGAAATGGCCTCCGCGCTCTCCTGTCCGGTGGGCTTCAAGAACGGTACCGACGGCAACACCCGCATCGCCGTTGATGCCATTCGCGCCTCGCGCGCCAGCCACATGTTCCTGTCGCCGGACAAGCAGGGACAGATGACGATCTATCAGACCAGCGGCAACCCGTATGGCCATATCATCATGCGCGGCGGCAAGCGACCGAATTATCACGCCGTGGATATCGCCGCCGCCTGCGACGCGCTGCGTGAATTTGACCTGCCGGAACAGCTGGTGGTTGATTTCAGCCACGGTAACTGCCAGAAGCAGCACCGGCGTCAGCTGGAAGTGTGCGCCGATATCTGCCAGCAGATCCGCGCCGGCTCGACGGCAATTGCCGGCATCATGGCGGAAAGCTTCCTGGTGGAAGGGACGCAGAAAGTCGTTGCCGGGCAGCCGCTGACGCGCGGCCAATCCATTACCGATCCTTGCCTGAGCTGGGAAGATAGCGAGCGTCTGCTGGCCGAACTGGCCGCCGCAACCGCCACCCGTCTGTAATCCCTCCCCCCGCCGCGCCGTGGCGGGGGCTGTTCTCTCCCGGCGCGTCGCCGCCCACCAAATATTGTCTTTTCACAAATAACGCTTGCCGTAAAAATTAACACTACTGATAATTATTATCATTGTTGCTTTGATTTTTATTTTGGTGCTATGACGCGAATGGATGACACTGCCACAGCAGAAAAAACAAAAGACAATGCCCCTTATCCCATCGCCACGGACCGGAAGATAAACAGCCGCACCTTGTTAGGCGTCGAAGGTCGGGTGGTGATCGAACACGACGGCCAGCGCTATTTGCTTCGCCAGACCCAGGCGGGAAAGCTGATCCTGACAAAATAGCCCTCTGCGCCGGCAAGCGCGGCGAGGGCTGATGGCGCAGGTTAGCTTGAACAGCTGACTGCCAGATGTTTGCCCCAGTCGGGCGGACGGCTGACATAGTCATCGCTGCGGTCGACAAACGGCTGAGTTAACACCTCGTGCAGACGCGCCAGCTCGCTCATATCCCCCTGCTCAGCCAGCTCGATGGCGCGCTGTGCCAGCCAGTTACGCAGCACCAGCGCCGGGTTGACGCTCTGCATACGCTGTTGACGCTGCGCATCATCAATCTGTTCATCGCGCAGCCGCGCGCGATAGTTTTCGAACCAGCTATCAAAAGCCGCGCGGTCAATAAACTCATCACGCAGCGGCGACGCGGCGCTGTGCTGCTCGCTCACGCTCAGCATACGGAAGGTACGGGTATAATCGCTGCCTTCCCGGATCATCAGCGCAAACAGACCATCCAGCAGGTCGTTATCGCCTTTCTGCTGGCTAAACAGACCAAGCTTATCGCGCATCCGCCGGCCGTAGGCCGTCAGCAAGGCGTGCTGATAGCCATCCAGCGCGGCATTTAGCGCATCCGCCGTAATAAACGGCGACAGCGACTGGGCCAGGCGCTGCAAATTCCACAGGCCAACCGCCGGCTGATTCTCAAAGCTGTAGCGCCCCTGGTAATCGGAGTGGTTACAGATAAAATCGGGCCGGAAGTCATCCAGGAATCCATACGGGCCGTAGTCCATCGTCAGTCCGAGGATAGACATATTATCGGTATTCATCACCCCATGGGCGAAGCCTACCGTCTGCCAGCTGGCGATCAGCGTCGCCGTGCGCGTGACAACGTCACGAAACCAGAGAATGTATTTGTCGGCTTCATCCGTCAGCTCCGGCCAGTGATGCCGGATAACATAATCGGCCAGCTGCTGCACCTTCTCCGCTTCGCGGCGGTAGTAGAAGTGCTCAAAATGGCCGAAACGCACGTGGCTCTCCGCAAGGCGCATCAGCATCGCCCCGCTTTCGCGGGTCTCGCGCTGCACCGGCGTATCGCTGGTCACCATGGCTAAGGCACGCGTCGTCGGGATCCCCAGCGCATGCATGGCTTCCGACGCCAGGCTCTCACGAATCGTGGAGCGCAGGACCGCACGCCCGTCGCCCATACGTGAATAAGGCGTCAGCCCGGCGCCTTTCAGGTGCCAGTCCAGACGACGACCGTCGGGCAACTGCTGTTCGCCGAGCAGAATCCCCCGGCCATCGCCTAACTGGCCGGCCCAGGCGCCAAACTGATGGCCGCTATAGACCTGCGCCAGCGGCGCCATGCCCGGCAGCAGCGCTTCGCCTCCCCATACGCCAGCCCCTTGTTCAGGGTGAAACAGCGCCTCGGGAAGGCCTAAGGTTTGCGCCAGCGGCGCGTTATGCCAGATCAGCCGCGCGTTTTGCAACGGCGTGGGCATTAATGCGGTATAGAAATCCGGCAGTTCATCACGCCAGTGGGTAGTAAAAGACAGGGTCATGGTTCCTCCTGTCTCCAGTGTAGTGCCTTCAACAAGGTATTAACACGGGTGAAGCGCAGGGTTATCGACATAAAAAAGGGAAGCCCACGCTTCCCTTCTCCAGCGGGTATGCGGCTATATCCTTCGCGCCTGCCAGAACTTCTTATTCCAGTAGACATTATTGAGCGATGAGCGCGTCACCCCCAGGCTGGTTGAAGCATGGATAAACTGGTTATCGGTATCGTAAATGCCGACATGCAAGCCGCTCTCACCTGACCCGGTTTTGAAAAAGACCAGATCGCCCGGCAGCAGTTCGCTTTTATCAATTTTGGTGCCGATTTCCGCCTGCTGGCTGGTTTCACGCGGTAATTGCAGGGAAAACTTATCGCGGAAGGTCATCAGCACAAACCCGGAGCAGTCCACGCCCCGCGGCGACATGCCGCCGTAGCGATACGGCGCCCCGCGCCAGTTGCGTAGCTGGTCATTGAGATTGGCGATAACGGTAATGGAATCGGCAAGCCGCGGATTAGGCGGGGGGGCCCGGTGACTGCTGCAGCCAGCCAGAAATAGCGCCGTCAATAAAATCAACCACAAACGCATCTCAGACGATTCCTCTGTTCCTCAGGTTTTTGTCAGGATAATTTAGCTGGTTTATCAAGGCCCTGACAAGGTGGCATCGTGCTACTGTGACGCAACGAGCATAAAATGACCGGCAACCGCGATTCGCTGAAATGAAATGGCATACGCGGCGGTTAAATTCTCTTCCGTGAGGACCTCGGACGTCTCGCCGCAGGCGATGGTTTGTCCCCGACAGATAAGCCAGGAGCGATCGGCATGCCGCAGGGTGTGGTTAAGATCGTGGCTGCTCATCACCACCGCCACGCCTGACGCGCACAGTTCACTCAGCACGCGGTCGAGCGCCGCCTGCTGCGCCACGTCGAGGCTGTTCATCGGCTCATCAAGCAACAGTAGCCGCCCCGTCGGATTGGCCTGCGGATGAATTTGCAAAATCACCGCGGCCAGGCGCACGCGTTGCCATTCGCCGCCGGAGATATGGTTAACCTGGCGCCCAAGCTTATCGCTCAGGCCCAGTTTATCCGCCACGCTCCCGAGCAGTTCGCCTGAGCCCCCCTTTTGCAGATGCAACGACAGATAATGCCACACCGGCATGGCGAAAGGCGGCATCTGATGCTGGCTAAGATAGGCGCGATGACGGGCCAGCTCCTGCGCCGGCCAGCGATCCAGCGGGCGATCGTTGAAGATAATGCGCCCGGCGCCGCTGCTCAACCCGGCCATGCGCATCAACAACGTGCTTTTCCCAGCGCCGTTAGGCCCGACAAGATGGACCATCTCTCCTGGCCGGACCCCGGCGGAAAACGGCGCCAGCCGCCCCGCCTCTGCGACATCCTCTAGCTGCATCAACAACGGCATTATTCCGCTAACGCCCCTTTAATGGCGGCAACCAGCTGCGGATCGTCCGGCGTCATATCCGGCGAGAAGCGCTGGATCACCTGGCCATTTTTACCCACGAGGAATTTCTCGAAATTCCACAGGATGTCGCCGCTGTTGAGCGGCGCGCGGCCTTTACTCGCCATCCGCTCATAGAACCCGCTGCCTTCCGGGGCCACGGCCTGCGGCGCGGCATCGACCAGCTGCTGATAGAGCGGATGACGGTGCTCGCCGTTGACATCAATTTTGCTGAACAGCGGGAAAGTGACGCCGTAGGTGGTGCTGCAGAAGGTTTTAATCTCCTCTTCGCTACCCGGCTCCTGCCCCAGGAACTGGTTGCACGGGAAGCCAAGCACGGTGAAACCGTCATTCTCAAGATCTTTTTGCAAGGTCTCCAGCTGCTCATACTGCGGCGTCAGGCCGCACTTTGAAGCCACGTTCACGATCAGCAGGACTTTGCCCTCGTAGGTCGCCAGCGTCGTTTTATCACCCTCAATCGTGGTGACGGGAGTATTCAGAATATCGTGTTGCATAGCCTTCCCTCAGTGAATAAAACCGGTTTCTGGTTGCGGTGATCCCTATCTACTGTAGCGGATTCGCCGGCGTCCATTGTACTTTGAATCCGCGGACGGGAACACCGTCCCCTGTCCCGCTGACAACATGAATTCCTCTCAATAGGGTCAGCGGGCAATTCAGTGTACAGT
This sequence comes from Klebsiella sp. NPDC088457, assembly GCF_044900465.1. Taxonomy (NCBI): domain Bacteria; kingdom Pseudomonadati; phylum Pseudomonadota; class Gammaproteobacteria; order Enterobacterales; family Enterobacteriaceae; genus Klebsiella; species Klebsiella sp. NPDC088457. Next base: position 160,936 of record NZ_JBJDNH010000003.1, read on the forward strand.
GTTAAGCGGTCGTAATAGCATTTCGTTATTGATTAATTTGAGAGAGTTTTATAGATGAATAAGTTGTTAAGTTCGGTATTAGTCGCAACATCGGTAGTGTGGTTATCGGCCTGCTCTCCAGATGATAACAACACGGTTAAAGTGGCGATCAATACCGGTCCGGATGAAGCTATCTGGAAGGTGGTTGAGCAGGTGGCGAAGGACAAATATAACCTCGATGTGCAGGTTATCTCGTTTAATGATTACGTGCTGCCAAATGAAGCGTTAAATAATAAAGACGTTGATGCCAACGCCTTCCAGACGCTGCCCTATCTTGAGGCCCAGTCAACAGAGCGCGGCTACAAGTTTGCCGTCGTCGGCAAGACCTTTGTGTTCCCGATCGCCGCCTATTCACGCAAAATAAAAAATATCAGCGAGCTGCCGGACGGCGCGACGGTTTCAATCTCCAACGAGACCACGACGCTGGGCCGTAGCCTGCTTCTGCTACAGGCGCAGGGTTTAATTAAGCTGAAGGAAGGGGTCGGTTATCTGCCGACATCGCTGGATATTATCGATAACCCGAAACATTTGAAAATTGTCGAAGTCGATACCCCGCAGCTGACCCGCACGCTCGATGACCCGAACGTCGCGCTGTCGATTATTAATACCAACTTCTCCGCGCAGGCCGGTTTATCCGCCGCCCGCGATGGCTTATTTATGGAAGGCCCGGACTCTCCCTATGTGAATGCCATCGTGTCTCGCGCAGAGAATAAAGACAGCAAAAAGATTCAGGAGCTGAAAGAGGCCTTCCAGACCAAAGAAGTCGCCGATAAAGCGCTGGAAGTCTATAAGGGTGATGCCATAAAAGGCTGGTAATCGCTCCTGCTGGCGCAGCGCTATCTCCTGCGCCAGCGATAACGCTTATTGCGAATGAACGGACTTCAGCAGCAACCAGATAAAGACCGGCGCCCCCAGCGTGGCGGTGACCACGCCGATCGGCAACTCCGCCGCCGACAGCGCCAGGCGCGCGATAATATCCGCCCCTAACAGCGCGCTGGCCCCCGCCAGCAGGCAAGCCGGAAGCAGCACGCGGTGATCGCTCAAGCCGCATAAGCGCAGAATATGCGGGATCACCAGACCAATAAAGCCTATCGCCCCCGCCAACGCCACGCTCACCCCCACCAGCCAACCCGTCGCGACCACCAGCAGCCGGCGCCATAACCACAACGGTAGCCCCAGCTGGCGGGCGGAGACCTCCCCCAGCGCCAGCAGATTCAGCGCCGGCGATTGCAGGCATACCCAGGCCAGCACCGGGACTAACGCCAGCATCAGCCACAGCTGCTGCCAGTCGACGCCGCCAAACCCGCCCATCATCCAGTACATAAGCTGGCGCAAATCGAACGAGGTGGAAAAATAGACCGCCCAGGTCATCAGCGCGCTACAGATAATCCCGAGCGCCACGCCGGCCAGCAGCAGACGGCTGGTTGAGAGATGCCGGCGGGCAAACCGCAGCAGAATAAAGGTAATCACCAGCGCCCCGGCGATAGCGCACAATCCCAGCGCCCATCCCGGCAGATAGCCTTTGCCCAACAGGACGGCGGCAATTAGCCCTACGCCGGCGCCGTTCGATACCCCCAATAGCCCCGGCTCCGCCAGCGGGTTTTCGAACAGTGCCTGCATAATGGCCCCGGAGAGCGCCAGAGCCGCCCCCACCAGCAGTACGGCGACGGTGCGCGGCAGCCGAATTTGCCAGATAAACAGCTGCCCTTTGGCGCCGAACCACTCCTGCGGGCCGATCCATTGATCCCCGGCGCAGAGACTGACGGCGGTCATGGCCAGAAGCAAGAGCAGGAGCGCAATGAGCCAACGCCGGCTGCGACGTTGTTGAATTTGGGCAAAGGTCAGCATAATTTCCGTGACGCAAGAATGAGATGCGTTGATTTTACGGTGGCGACGGGAGGGAGAAAAGCAAAACATCCGCCCGTATGCGTATTCAGGTCACCGGCCGTCCTGGCTCAGTCACTTTAAATTTACGTTCATCGCGAAGGGATGATGAACGGACAGGCTGTCCCCGGATGTCTCTATGAACGAACTGCTGGTGGGTATACGCACTCGCCATCACGTTCTCCGGATTTAAGTCAGCAACGGGTCAACCATAAGAAAAAGGCCGCATCAGCGGCCTTTTTAGTTAGTTCAGATTATTTGTCTCTGGGCGAAGCGTTTTCGACACGACTTTTCAGTTTCTGGCCGGGTCTGAAGGTCACCACGCGCCGGGCTGTAATGGGAATATCTTCCCCCGTTTTCGGGTTACGACCCGGGCGTTGGTTTTTATCACGCAAATCGAAGTTGCCGAACCCGGAGAGTTTTACCTGTTCTCCGTTTTCCAGAGCACGACGCACCTCTTCGAAAAACAACTCTACCAGCTCTTTGGCATCCCGCTTGCTAAGCCCAAGCTTATCAAACAGATATTCTGACATTTCAGCTTTTGTAAGCGCCATAGGTTCAATCCCTCAATGATGCCTGGAATCGCTCTTTTAATGCCTCTACACATTTGGCAACGGTAGCGGCAATCTCCTCTTCTTCGAGTGTACGGCTGGTATCCTGCAGGATAAGGCTGATCGCAAGGCTCTTGCTGCCTTCCGCAACCCCTTTACCACGGTACACGTCAAATAAGTTTACGCCAACTACCTGATTTACGCCAACTTTCTTACACTCGGTCAAAACATCGGCTGCAGGCACGTTTTCCGCGACGACAACGGCGATATCGCGGCGGTTAGCCGGGAAACGAGAAATCTCGCGCGCCTGAGGCACCACGCGGTCTGCCAGCTTGTTCCACTCCAGTTCGAAGGCCAAAGTGCGACCGTTCAGATCCAGTTTACGTTCCAGTTCAGGATGAACAACCCCAATGAAACCAATACGTTCACCTTTCAGATAAATCGCCGCTGACTGGCCCGGATGCAGCGCGCTGTTCGCCTCTGCCCGGAATTCGATGTCAGACAGTTTGCCGGTCAGGTCAAGAACGGACTCCAGATCGCCTTTTAAATCATAGAAATCGACGGTCTCTTTTGCCAGATTCCAGTGCTCTTCGTAGCGGTTGCCGCAAATCACTCCGGCCAGCATCACGTCCTGACGAATACCCAGCGGAGCCTGCGTATCCGGAACAAAGCGTAAACCGCTCTCAAAGATGCGCACGCGGCTCTGCTGACGGTTCTGGTTATAGACCACGGTACCCAGCAGACCGGTCAGCAGCGACAGGCGCATCGCCGACATTTCGCTGGAGATTGGGCTGGGCAGAATCAGCGCTTCTTCGCCCGGGTGGATCAGCTGCTGTACTTTCGGGTCAACGAAGCTATAGGTGATCACTTCCTGATAGCCTTTATCGTTAAGCAGCGTTTTCACACGCTTCAGCGACAGGTTGGCTTCGCGATGGGTACCCATGATCAGCCCAGCCTGAACCGGACGATCGGGAATGTTGTTATAGCCATACACGCGGGCCACTTCTTCGACCAGATCTTCTTCGATCGCTATATCGAAACGCCAGCTCGGGGCAACCGCCTGCCACTCATCGTTGCCCGCGGTCACTTCGCAGCCCAGGCGCGTCAGAATATCGCTGACCTGAGCATCATCAATATGATGGCCAATCAGGCGATCCAGTTTGCTGCGGCGCAGAGTAATGGTCGCCGCCTTCGGCAGCGTCGCTTCGTTGGTCACATCGATAACCGGGCCAGCTTCGCCGCCGCAGATATCAATCAGCAGGCGGGTGGCACGTTCCAGCGCTTTATACTGCAGCGCTGAATCCACGCCGCGCTCATAGCGATGAGAGGCATCGGTGTGCAGGCCATGACGACGGGCGCGGCCGGTGATGGACAGCGGGCTGAAGAACGCACATTCCAGCAGCACGTTCCGGGTGTCATCATTCACACCGGAGTGCTCGCCGCCGAAGATGCCGCCCATCGCCAGCGCTTTGTGATGGTCGGCAATAACCAGGGTATCGGTGTCCAGTTTGGCTTCGGTGCCATCCAGCAGCACCAGCGTCTCGCCCTCTTGCGCCATCCGCACCACGATCCCGCCTTCAATGCGGTCGCGGTCGAAAGCGTGCATCGGCTGGCCGAGCTCAAGCAGAACGTAGTTGGTGACATCAACCACCGCATCAATGGAGCGGATACCGCAGCGACGCAGCTTCTCTTTCATCCACAGCGGGGTTGGCGCTTTAACATTGATACCTTTGACCACGCGGCCAAGATAGCGGGGACAGGCGTCCGGCGCTTCAACGGCAATCGGCAGCGTATCGGTAATCGTTGCCGCAACGGGCGCGATATCCGGCGCGTTCAGCGGTTCTTTATTCAGCACGGCGACGTCACGGGCCACGCCGATGATGCCTAAACAGTCAGCACGGTTCGGCGTGACGCTGATTTCGATGGTGTTATCGTCCAGCTGCAGATATTGACGAATATCGGTGCCAATCGGCGCATCCGCCGGCAGCTCGATAATACCGCTATGATCGTCGGAAACCCCCAGCTCGGAGAACGAGCACAGCATCCCTTCGGAAGGCTCACCGCGCAGTTTCGCCGCTTTAATTTTGAAATCGCCCGGCAGAACGGCGCCGATGGTCGCAACGGCGACTTTCAGGCCCTGACGGCAGTTCGGCGCGCCGCAGACGATGTCCAGCAGACGTTCGCCGCCGACGTTCACTTTCGTGACGCGCAGCTTGTCGGCATTCGGGTGCTGGCCGCACTCAACCACTTCACCCACAACCACGCCGTTGAAGCTACCGGCAACCGGCTCAACGCCGTCCACTTCGAGGCCCGCCATCGTGATCTGGTTAGCCAGCGCTTCGCTGTCGATCGCCGGGTTAACCCACTCGCGTAACCACAGTTCACTGAATTTCATTATTCTGTCCTGCCCTTATTTAAACTGTTTGAGGAAACGCAGATCGTTTTCGAAGAACGCGCGTAAATCGGTCACGCCGTAGCGCAGCATGGTCAGACGTTCCATCCCCATCCCGAAGGCAAAACCGGAGTAGACTTCCGGATCGATGCCGACATTACGCAGCACGTTCGGATGCACCATCCCGCAGCCCAGCACTTCCAGCCACTTGCCGTTTTTACCCATCACGTCGACTTCCGCAGACGGTTCGGTAAACGGGAAATAGGACGGGCGGAAACGAATCTGCAGATCTTCTTCAAAGAAGTTATTCAGGAAGTCGTGCAGCGTCCCTTTCAGGTTGGTGAAGTTGATATTGGTATCAACAATCAGGCCTTCCATCTGATGGAACATCGGGGTGTGGGTCTGGTCGTAGTCGTTACGGTAAACGCGGCCCGGCGCAATAATGCGAATCGGCGGCTGCTGGTTTTCCATAGTCCGAATCTGCACGCCCGAGGTCTGGGTACGCAGCAAACGCGTCGCATCGAACCAGAAGGTATCGTGGTCAGCGCGCGCCGGATGGTGCCCAGGAATATTCAGCGCATCGAAGTTGTGGTAATCATCTTCGATTTCCGGGCCGGTCGCGACGGTGAAGCCGAGCTCGCCGAAGAAGTTTTCGATGCGATCGATAGTCCGGGTCACCGGATGCAAACCGCCGTTTTCAATACGGCGACCCGGCAGAGAGACGTCGATGGTCTCCGCGGCCAGACGCGCATTTAGCGCGGCGCCTTCGAGGTCAGCTTTACGCGCGTTAAGCGCCTGCTGGACCTGCTCTTTCGCTTCGTTGATGACCGCACCGGCAGCCGGACGCTCTTCTGGCGGCAGCTCACGCAGGGTTGTCATCTGAAGGGTCAGATGCCCTTTCTTACCTAGATATTCCACGCGGACGTTGTCCAGCGCGGCAACATCTGATGCCTCATTAATGGCTGCCTTCGCACTGGCAACCAGCTCTGCGAGATGTGACATGGTTTTCCTCATTATGTCGGTGCAGACACCGGTTATGGTCATTATTTTGTTCTGACTATTTCGAGTTACAGGCGTCGACCGTCGACGTATTACCCACCACAGAGTACGCGCCGTCGCCGATGTACGCCTCAGCCGACGCGCCTGCAGCTTGAAATAGAATGAACACGTTCATATACGAAAAAAGCCTCCACAGTGGGAGGCTTTCTGGCGCTGTTTTCCGTTTCTTCTTTCACGCGCTAGCCTCCTGAGTTCAGGTGCTAAAGTAAAAAAAGAAGCGGAAAATAGCAGCATTCATGCTTGCATTACCTTGTCTGGTACGAAACGTAAGACCTGTATTGAAAAGCTTACGGCAATAAAAGTCAATGTATTGATGGTGTTGAAACGAAAAGAGGGAGACAAGCTCCCTCTTTCAACTGGCTTATGCCAGAGCTGCTTTCGCTTTTTCGACCAGCGCGGTGAACGCTAATTTGTCGAATACGGCGATGTCAGCCAGGATCTTACGGTCGATTTCAACAGAGGCTTTTTTCAGGCCGTTGATGAATTTGCTGTAAGAAATACCGTTCTGACGTGCTGCTGCGTTGATACGCGCAATCCACAGTTGACGGAACTGACGCTTTTTCTGACGACGGTCACGATAAGCGTACTGACCAGCTTTGATAACAGCCTGGAAGGCAACGCGGTATACGCGAGAACGCGCACCGTAGTAGCCTTTAGCTTGTTTCAAAATTTTCTTGTGACGTGCACGGGCAACTACACCACGTTTTACGCGAGCCATATGTGCTCTCCTGTATCTATTCTAATTAAAAAGTTTAAAGGGTTAACGACTTATGCGTACGGCAGGCACGCGATTACCAGGCCCAGATCGCCTTTGGAAACCATGGCTTTCGGACGCAGGTGACGTTTACGCTTGGTAGCTTTTTTAGTCAGAATGTGACGCAGGTTAGCGTGCTTGTGCTTAAAACCACCTTTACCGGTTTTTTTGAAGCGCTTAGCAGCACCGCGTACGGTCTTAATTTTTGGCATTTTAATAACTTCCACTTCGCATTGTTAATAAACGAAACATAGGCGAACAACACCTGCGAAGCCCAAAGGCTCCACAGGAGTTGCTACTTGAAGGCCTTACTGTTTCTTCTTAGGAGCGAGCACCATGATCATCTGGCGGCCTTCGATCTTCGATGGGAAGGATTCGACCACTGCCAGTTCACTCAGATCGTCACGGACGCGGTTAAGCACTTCCATACCGATCTGCTGGTGAGCCATCTCACGACCGCGGAAACGCAGCGTGATCTTAGCTTTATCACCCTCTTCCAGAAAGCGAACCAGGCTGCGGAGTTTTACCTGGTAGTCGCCATCATCGGTGCCAGGTCGGAATTTGATTTCCTTAACCTGGATAACTTTTTGCTTTTTCTTCTGTTCCTTAGAAGACTTGCTCTTTTCATAGAGGAATTTGCCGTAATCCATGATACGACAAACCGGCGGCTCGGCGTTAGGGCTGATTTCGACTAAGTCTACTCCGGCTTCTTCAGCTTTTTCCAGAGCTTCTCTCAGACTCACAATACCAAGCTGCTCGCCTTCCAGACCTGTTAAGCGAACTTCTTGCGCGCGAATTTCGCCATTAATACGATTCGGACGCGCCGTTTGAACTCGTTTTCCGCCTTTAATACCTTATTCCTCCAGTTGTTGAAGACTGCGGCTGCGAATCTCTTGTTGCAGCTTTTCGATCACTTCATTTACGTCCATGCTGCCAAGGTCTTTACCACGACGGGTACGCACGGCCACTTTGCCAGCTTCGACTTCTTTGTCGCCACAGACCAACATATACGGGACACGACGTAAAGTGTGCTCGCGGATTTTAAAGCCAATCTTCTCATTTCTCAAGTCCGCTTTTACACGAATGCCCGCATTTTGTAGTTTACGAGTCAATTCGTTAACGTATTCAGACTGAGAATCGGTAATATTCATCACCACGACCTGCACCGGCGCAAGCCAGGTTGGGAAGAAGCCAGCAAACTCTTCGGTCAGGATGCCGATAAAGCGCTCCAGTGACCCCAGAATGGCACGGTGAATCATTACCGGCACCTGACGCTCGTTACTTTCGCCAACATAAGAGGCGCTTAAACGCTGCGGCAGGGAGAAGTCCAGCTGTACAGTACCGCACTGCCATGCACGATCGAGGCAGTCATACAATGTAAATTCAATTTTCGGACCGTAGAACGCGCCTTCACCCAGTTGATATTCAAACGGGATATTGTTTTCTTCCAGCGCGACTGCCAGATCCGCCTCAGCACGATCCCAGGTCTCGTCACTACCAATACGTTTTTCCGGACGAGTTGAGAGCTTGACCACGATTTTTTCGAAGCCAAAGGTGCTGTACATATCGTAGACCATACGAATACAGGCGTTTACTTCATCACGCACCTGATCTTCAGTACAGAAGATGTGGGCATCATCCTGAGTGAAGCCACGTACGCGCATCAGACCATGCAGCGCGCCTGATGGCTCATTACGATGGCAGCTACCGAACTCCGCCATACGCAGCGGCAGATCGCGGTACGATTTCAGACCCTGGTTAAAGATCTGCACGTGGCCCGGGCAG
>NZ_JBJDNH010000004.1:0-54883 GCF_044900465.1 Klebsiella sp. NPDC088457
ACGCTGGCTCAGCAGGGCGTGACCAAAGAGATTATCCCGCCGTACTACTCGGTGAAAGAAGTGGTGCTGCCGTTCAACAAATTCCCGGGCGTGGACCCGCTGTTAGGGCCGGAAATGCGCTCTACCGGGGAAGTGATGGGCGTAGGTCGTACCTTCGCGGAAGCTTTCGCCAAGGCGCAGCTGGGCAGTAGCTCCACGATGAAAAAGCAGGGGCGCGCGCTGCTCTCAGTACGCGAAGGCGACAAAGAGCGCGTGGTGGACCTGGCGGCGAAGCTGCTGAAGTTCGGTTTCGAGCTGGATGCGACCCACGGCACTGCGATTGTGCTGGGTGAAGCCGGTATTAACCCGCGTCTGGTGAACAAGGTGCATGAAGGTCGTCCGCACATTCAGGACCGTATCAAGAATGGCGAGTACACCTACATCATCAACACCACCGAAGGTCGTCAGGCGATTGAAGACTCCAAGCTGATTCGTCGCAGCGCCCTGCAGTACAAAGTGCATTACGACACCACCCTGAACGGCGGTTTCGCGACGGCGATGGCGCTGAACGCCAACGCTATCGAGAAAGTGACCTCGGTCCAGGAAATGCACGCCCAGATTAAGAAGTAAGCCGCTTCGCTAACGGCGAGTAAGGCAACAAAAAGGCTGACGCGCGAACGTCAGCCTTTTTTTATTGTGGGCATCTTCGGAGAGTTCTGCTTTTAACTGACCGCCTGCTGGGGCTAACTAGAGTTAGCATCATAACGATATCAATTGACGGAAAGACAGGAGGATACAATGCGGAACAAAATTCTGATGGCATCCGCGCTGGCGGCGACGGCAATGTTATTTGTGGCGGGCTGTTCATCAAACCAGTCGCTGAAGACCACGGATGGTAAGACGATCGTGACGGATGGCAAACCGCAGGTGGATGACGATACCGGCATGGTGTCTTATAAAAATGCTGAAACCGGTCGTACCGAGCAGATCAATCGCGATCAGGTCAAGTCAATGGATGAGCTGGATAACTAAGGGTATCCATGGCCCCGCATGACACTGCGCGGGGCCGGTATTACGCCATCGCTAAAGCAGGGCGTGGTCGATCTTTACGATGATCTTGCGCAGCGGCGCGCCGGCATCCATGGCGCCCATCGGCCGGTGCAGTTCGCCCGGGAACAGAATCGCCAGCTCTTCCGGATGCAGATGAATCAGCGTTTCGCTGCCGATCTTTTCACAAAAGCCAATATCGTGCGCCTCTTTAAACGGGCCGTCCGGGACGATCGCCAGGCCTTTATTGCCGGCGCCGATAATCTCCACCCCTGCCAGGACAATATGAATATCAATATACTGACGATGGTACTCCGGGCGTTGTTCCGCCAGTGGCCGCGTCTGGCCTTCGACCACGGTGAAAAACAGATTGTCTCCATCGACGGTATATTTTCCCGGCGGTAGGGAGTGTGGATCCTGCTGGGCGACGGCCTGTAAAGCTTTGCGGATCACCGGCGGATAGAACGCGTTTTTTGCGCCAGCGTTGAGGGTATCGATAATCATGCCGGGACTCCCTGTAGTGGGTGAGGGTCAAGTAAGGTGATGGATTGCGCGACGATAGTCGCCACGTCGGGGGCGATATCAACGGCGATGATATCGCGCTCGCTGGCGTCCGGCGTTTCCAGGGCGGCAAACTGGCTGCGCAGCAGCGCTTCCGGCATAAAGTGGCCTTTACGCTGCTGCATCCGCTGCAGAATGCACTCATAGTCGCCGGTCAGCCACAGAAAACGCAGGTTGTCGCTGCCTTCACGCAGACGGTCGCGATAGCGTTTTTTCAGCGCCGAGCAGACCAGCACGCCGGATTCATTCTTTTGCTCCAGGCTGAAAATCACGTCGGCAATCCGCTCCAGCCAGGGCCGGCGATCGTCATCATCGAGCGGCTGGCTGGCGGCCATTTTGACAATATTCTGCCGTGGATGCAGATCGTCGCCATCGATGAACTTCGCGCCAAGCGCCTGGGCCAGCGCCTGCCCGACGGTGGTTTTGCCGGTGCCTGAGACGCCCATCAAAATAATGCATTGTCCTGCCATCTTGCGCTCCTTAATCAGACGGCAACCAGCATGCCGCCGTCGACGAATAACAGGTGACCATTAACGAAATCGGAGGCTTTGGATGACAGAAACACCGCCGCGCCAACCAGCTCCTGTGGGTCGCCCCAGCGGGCGGCGGGAGTACGTTTGCATAGCCAGTCGGTAAAGGCGCGATCGTCCACCAGCGCCTGGGTCATGGCGGTCTTAAAGTAGCCCGGGGCGATACCGTTAACCTGAATGTTATAGCGCGCCAGTTCGACACACATCCCGCGGGTCAGCATTTTTACCGCGCCTTTGGCGGCGGCGTAAGGCGTAATCGTGTCGCGCCCCAGTTCGCTCTGCATGGAGCAAATATTGACGATTTTTCCGCGCTGGCGGCTGACCATGCGTTTGGCCACGGCCTGGGAGACAAGAAAGACAGCGGTCTGATTGACGGAAATAACATCATTCCATTCCTGTACCGGAAATTCGGTAAACGGGTGGCGCCGCTGGATCCCGGCATTATTAAAGAGGACGTCAATGACGCCAATTTCTTCTTCAATTTTGCTAATCGCGTTTTCTACCGCGTCGGCGTCGGTGACATTAAATACCGCGGAATGAGCGACGGCACCTTCATCACGTAATTTCATCACCGCATCATCTGCTCGCGACGCAGAAATATCGTTGATAATAATTTCTGCGCCATATTGTGCAAGGCCCTGGGCCATGACAAAACCAATACCTTGTCCGGCGCCAGTAATTAAAATTCGTTTGCCTTGTAAGCTGAAAAGATCTTTCATCTTGATATCCTGATTAACGGCTGAATATAAATGATGCTGTGCGTTTTCATTGCGGATTAACCAACAACAAACCGCAACAACCTGTGCTCTATCTCACGGATTTTTGCCGGGTAAAACCGTGATGGAGATCACTCAAAACGGTGTTACGAAAAGGGGTTACATTAAACGTGAAGTCGGGTGGAAATTACCGTGTCTCAAGGGGTTAACGGGGAAAGGGTTCGATTCTCTTTTTCTTCAGCGGCAGGCATAATGGCCTGATGCAGCGGATGTATTTGACGGGCAGATAGATGAAAGCACAACGTATTACGCTCAATGATATTGCAGCGCTGGCTGGCGTAACCAAGATGACCGTCAGCCGCTATTTACGTACGCCGGACAAAGTGAAACCGGAAACGGCGGAACGTATCGCCAGCGTGATTGCGGAAATCGGCTATGAGCCCGATCCCGATAATCCGGCGATGACCAGCGTCGTCGTGCCGCGCATAGGCGTGCTGATCCCTTCTTTTCATAACCAGATCTTTGCCGACCTGCTGGCCGGTATCGAGTCGGTCACCGCCGCGCACGGCTATCAGACGCTGGTGGTGAACTACGATTACGACCGCCAGCGCGAAGAGGAACAGATTGCCGCCGTGCTGGCCTTTCACGTCAAAGGCCTGCTGCTGACCGAGTCTCTCCATACGCTACGGGCGGATAAGTACCTGAATGCGGCAAAAATCCCGGTGGCCGAAGTGATGGGGCTGGCCGAGAATCCGGGGCGGATCAACGTCGGGTTCGACAACTTCAAGGCCGGGTTTGACATGACCAATATGCTGCTGGCGAGCGGCAAGCGGCATATTATCTATTTTGGCTCAATGTCCGATGTGCGCGACGAACAGCGCTATGCCGGCTATTGCCAGGCGATGGAGAATGCCGGGCTGGCCACCGGACGTATTGCGCCGAATAAGGTATCGTCGGTGTCGATCGGTACCGGGATGATGAACCTCGCGCGTCAGATGTATGCCAGCATGGACGGGATTCTGTGTACTAACGACGATCTGGCGGTAGGCGTGTTACAGGAGTGCCTGGCAACGGGTATCACGGTCCCGCAGGAGTTGGCCATCGCCGGTTTTCATGGTCTGGAGATCGGCCAGATAATCGCTCCGCGCCTGGCGAGCGTCCTGACCCCGCGCTTTGAAATGGGGAAGGTGGCGACAGAGATTTTAATTAAAAAAATCAAAGGGCTGCCCACCATAGAAAAAGTTGACTTGCACTATCGTCTGTCGATGGGCGAAACCATCTAGCCCTCTCTGAACGGCGGTGACGTACTGTTAGTAAAACGTTAACGTCGCGCCGCGCGCCACCTGCGCAACCGCGGGTTTTGTCTTACCGATCACGGACGCCGTAACAGCTATTTTTAACACGATTCAGCGTGATGCAGATCGCAAAACGTCCGGCTAAAAAACCGTTTGATAGTGGCTACTGTCGTAATGAACCGTCAAACAGGTGATCTGATGAAGAGTACTATTACCCGCGCCGTCCTCCTGGTGGCTCCCGTGCTTGATTCGCTGCAGGAAAAGCTGGCGGCCGAATTCCCGCTGCTGCGTCTGTACGAACAGGACGATCCGATCGGCTTTCTGCGCGAGCAGGGAGAGAACATCGCCGCCGTCGTTACCCGCGGCGATATTGGGGTGCAGAACAGCGTGCTTGAACTGCTGCCGCACGTCGGGCTGATTGCTATCTTCGGCGTGGGTACCGACGCCGTGGATTTAGAGTATGCCCGTTCCCGGCAGATTGCCGTCTCCATCACTTCCGGCGTGTTGACCAACGACGTGGCCGATCTGGCAATGGGCCTGCTGCTGGCCGGTTCCCGCAACCTGTGTCAGGGCGATCGCTTTGTGCGCGAAGGGCGCTGGGAGAAAGGCGGCATGCCGCTGGCCACCCAGGTGAGCGGCAAACGTATCGGCCTGCTTGGGATGGGGAATATCGGCCAGGCGATTGCCCGCCGCGCCCGCGGTTTTGATATGCAGGTGCTCTATACCGACCGTAAACAGGTCCCGGGGCTGGATTATCAGTGGTGCGCCGATCTGCATACCCTGGCGCATGAGAGTGATTTTCTGGTGATTGCCGCCTCCGGCGGCGAAGCGAACCGCGGTCTGATAGAGGCGTCGGTCTTTAACGTCATGCCGAAACACGCGTGGCTGATTAATATCGCCCGCGGGTCATTGGTGGATGAAAAGGCGCTGATCGCGGCGTTACAAAACGGTGTTATCGCCGGGGCCGCGCTCGACGTCTTTGAAGATGAGCCTCATGTGCCGGCAGAGCTGATTGCGCTCGATAATGTGGTGTTGCAACCTCATGTCGCCAGCGCGACCCATGAAACCCGACAGAAAATGAGTGATGTCGTTTTCGCTAACGTCGCCGCTTATTTCTCCGGCGCCGCTTTGCCGAACGCTATTAATTAATTTTCGCGTCTTATTTCTGTACCCAGCTCGAATTTCATTACAACGATAACCTCTGCATAGAGAGTGCGAAATATGAACGATAAAATCCCCAGCACCCGCTGGTGGCGTATTATTACGCCGGTGTTGATCGCCTGTATTATTTCGTTTATGGACCGGGTAAATATTAGTTTTGCCTTACCCGGGGGGATGGAACAGGATTTAGGTATTACCAGCCAGATGGCCGGTGTCGCCAGCGGTATATTTTTTATTGGTTATTTATTTCTGCAAATACCCGGTGGGCGTATTGCGGTAAACGGCAGCGGTAAACGCTTTATTGCCTGGTCGCTGATGGCCTGGGCGGTGGTGTCAATTGCGACCGGTTTCGTGACCCACGAATACCAATTACTGGTGCTGCGTTTTATTCTCGGCGTTTCCGAGGGGGGAATGCTGCCGGTAGTGCTGACAATGGTCAGCAACTGGTTCCCGGAAAAAGAGCTGGGGCGCGCCAACGCCTTTGTGATGATGTTCGCTCCGCTGGGCGGTATGCTGACCGCGCCGGTCTCCGGGGCGATTATTGCCGCGCTCGACTGGCGCTGGCTATTTATTATCGAAGGTCTGCTCTCGGTGGTGGTGCTGGCGGTATGGTGGTACATGATTAGCGACCGGCCGGAAGAGGCCCGCTGGCTGCCGGAGAAAGAACGCGACTATCTGGTCGCCACCCTCGCAGCCGAGCGGGCGGCGAAGCTGGCGGAAGATGCGGTGAGCAACGCGCCGGTGAAAGACGTTTTCCGCAACGGCGGGCTGATGAAGCTGGTGATCCTCAACTTCTTCTACCAGACCGGGGATTACGGCTACACCCTGTGGCTGCCGACGATCCTCAAAGGGCTGACCGGCGGCAATATGGCCAGCGTCGGCTTCCTGGCGGTGCTGCCCTTCGTGGCGACGCTGGCGGGGATCTATGTGATTTCGTTATTCAGCGATCGCAGCGGTAAACGTCGTCTGTGGGTGCGCTTCTCGCTCTACAGCTTCGCGGCGGCGCTGCTGGCCTCGGTAATACTGCGCGAACATGTGGTGGCGGCCTATATTGCGCTGGTGATTTGCGGCTTCTTCCTCAAATCAGCCACCAGTCCGTTCTGGTCGATGCCGGGGCGTATCGCCTCCGCAGAAGTGGCCGGCAGCGCCCGCGGAGTGATTAATGGTCTTGGCAACCTCGGCGGCTTCTGTGGTCCGTACCTGGTGGGGGTGATGATCTATCTGTATGGTCAGAATGTGGCGGTCTGCGCGCTGGCGGGATCGTTAATTATCGCCGGGACCATGACCTTCCTGCTGCCGAAACGCTGCGATCTCACGGTCAGTGAAGCCGATATCGCCGTCAGCAAGCAGCCGCGCAATGCCTGAGCGGTCAGGAGATAAAACAAGGTTGTGATTGTAAGCGCTTTGATTAACTGACTACACTCTTGCTGATTACAACGAGAGTTAACGCAGGCTAATCAATGATTCTGATAATTTATGCCCATCCCTATCCGCATCACTCGCATGCGAATAAACGGATGCTTGAGCAGGCAGGGACGCTGGATGGCGTAGAAATACGCTCCCTCTATCAACTTTACCCCGATTTCAATATCGACGTCGCCGCCGAACAGGCGGCGCTGGCGCGTGCCGACCTGGTTATCTGGCAGCACCCGATGCAGTGGTACAGCGTTCCGCCGCTGCTGAAGCTGTGGATGGATAAAGTGCTGTCGCACGGCTGGGCCTACGGGGATAACGGCATTGCGCTGCATGGCAAATCGCTGATGTGGGCGGTGACCACCGGCGGCGGCGAAAGCCACTTTGATATTGGCTCATTCCCCGGATTCGATGTGCTGGCCCAGCCGCTTCAGGCTACCGGGCTGTACTGCGGTATGAAGTGGCTACCGCCTTTCGCCATGCACTGCACTTTTATCTGTGACGATGAGACCCTGCAGGCGCAGGCGCGTCACTACCGTCAACGCTTAATCGAATGGCAGGAGACGCATCATGGATAGCCATACGCTCATACAGGCGCTGATATATCTCGGGTCCGCCGCGCTGATTGTGCCGATTGCCGTACGCCTTGGGTTGGGGTCGGTACTCGGCTATCTGATTGCCGGCTGTATTATCGGGCCGTGGGGCC
This sequence comes from Klebsiella sp. NPDC088457, assembly GCF_044900465.1. NCBI lineage: Bacteria > Pseudomonadati > Pseudomonadota > Gammaproteobacteria > Enterobacterales > Enterobacteriaceae > Klebsiella > Klebsiella sp. NPDC088457. Next base: position 7,409 of record NZ_JBJDNH010000004.1, read on the forward strand.
TGAGGCTGGTGACCGATGCCGGGGCGATTTTGCACTTTGCCGAAATCGGCGTGGTGTTGATGCTGTTTGTGATCGGTCTGGAGCTTGATCCGCAGCGGCTGTGGAAATTGCGCGCCGCGGTGTTCGGCGGCGGCGCGCTGCAGATGGTGGTATGCGGGGTATTGATTGGCCTGTTTTGCATGCTGCTGGGCATGCGCTGGCAGGTGGCTGAGCTGATTGGCATGACGCTGGCGCTGTCATCTACGGCTATCGCCATGCAGGCGATGAACGAACGCAACCTGACGGTCTCGCAGCTGGGGCGCAGCACATTTGCCGTGCTGCTGTTTCAGGACATCGCGGCGATCCCGCTGGTGGCGATGATCCCGCTACTGGCGGTCAGCGGAGGGTCAACGACGCTGGGGGCATTCGCTCTGTCAGCTCTCAAGGTTGCGGCGGCGCTGGCGCTGGTGGTGGCGCTGGGGCGCTATGTGACCCGTCCGGTGCTGCGCTTTGTTGCCCGCTCCGGCCTGCGTGAGGTGTTCAGCGCCGTGGCGCTGTTCCTGGTCTTCGGCTTTGGCCTGTTGCTGGAAGAGGTGGGGCTGTCGATGGCGATGGGCGCCTTCCTTGCGGGGGTACTACTGGCGAGTTCGGAATATCGCCACGCGCTGGAAAGCGACATCGAACCGTTTAAAGGGCTGCTGCTGGGGTTGTTCTTTATCGGCGTCGGGATGTCGATTGATTTCGGCACCCTGGTGAGCCATCCGCTGCGCATTCTGATTTTACTGGTCGGCTTCCTGATCATTAAAGGGGTGATGCTGTGGCTGATTGCGAAACCGCTCGGGGTGCCGCGCGCCCAGCGCCGCTGGTTTGCCGTGCTGCTGGGGCAGGGGAGCGAGTTTGCCTTTGTGGTCTTCGGCGCGGCGCAGATGACCGACGTGCTGGATAGCGAGTGGGCCAAAGCGCTGACCTTAGCGGTGGCGCTATCGATGGCGGCGACGCCGGTTCTGCTGGTGCTGCTGACCCGCCTGGAGAAATCTTCCGCTGGTCAGGAGCGCGAAGCGGATGAGATTGATGAAGAACAGCCGCGGGTGATTATTGCCGGTTTTGGCCGCTACGGGCAGATTGCCGGCCGTGTGCTGCTTTCCGGCGGGGTGAAGATGGTGATCCTCGATCACGATCCTGACCATGTGGATACGCTACGTAAGTTCGATATGAAAGTGTTCTATGGCGACGCCACGCGCGCGGATCTGCTGGAATCCGCAGGCGCGGAAAAAGCCGAGGTGCTGATTAACGCCATCGACGATCCGCAAACCAGCCTGCAGCTGGTCGCGCTGGCGAAAGAACATTTCCCGCATCTGCAGATCATCTCCCGCGCCCGCGATGTCGACCACTATATTCAGCTGCGTCAGGCCGGGGTGGAGGCGCCGGAGCGTGAAACTTTCGAAGCGGCGCTGAAATCCGGGCGTATGGCGCTGGAGGCGCTGGGGCTGGGAGCTTATGAAGCGCGTGAGCGTGCCGATCTGTTCCGGCGCTTCAACCACAAAATGGTGGAAGAGATGGTGGCGATGGCCGAAAACGATGCGGCTTCTCGCGTGGCGGTGTTCAAACGGACCAGCGACATGCTGACCGGCATTATCAACGAGGATCGCAATCATCTGTCGTTAGTGCAGCGGCATGGCTGGCAGGGAACCGAAGAGGGCAGGCATACCGGCGATGTTGCCGATGAGCCGGAGAACAAGCCTGCCGTCTGAGGCGCGGCCTGCTGTAGTTAACATTTTGTTTTCGATTTAAATCCTCTGCTGGCGGCTCAGGTGGCTTACGTGGGCCCGCCAGCAAATCCGAAAATTTTCTTATTCTTTACTCTCCGCCCAGTCGACGAAGTATTACGCTTTACGTATAGTGGCGGCAATTTTTTGCATTCGGGAAATTTTCAATGATCAGTCTGATTGCGGCGTTAGCGGTAGATCGCGTCATTGGTATGGAAAACGCCATGCCATGGAACCTGCCTGCCGATCTCGCCTGGTTTAAACGTAATACGTTAAACAAGCCGGTGGTGATGGGGCGTCTGACCTGGGAGTCTATTGGCCGTCCGCTGCCGGGGCGTAAAAATATCGTTATCAGCAGCCAGCCCGGTAGCGACGATCGCGTGCAGTGGGTGAAATCGGTTGATGAAGCGATTGCCGCCTGCGGCGATGTTGAAGAGATGATGGTGATCGGCGGCGGTCGCGTGTATGAGCAGTTCCTGCCGAAGGCCCACAAGCTCTATCTGACGCATATTGATGCGGAAGTGGAAGGCGATACCCATTTCCCGGATTACGATCCGGATCAGTGGGAGTCGGTATTCAGTGAATTCCATGATGCAGACGCGCAGAACTCGCATAGCTACTGCTTCGAGATTCTCGAACGTCGCTAAGACCAACCCCGGCTGCATGGCGCTAACCGGGGTTGTATCGTATCCCGGATAAGAGGCGGCAGGCCGCTATCCGGGGTCGTTCTCAGGAGGCGACCGCCTCGCCTTCGTCCATATTCTTCTGCCGGTTAGACGGCTGGGTGAAATAGCGTTTATCTTCCCAGCGCAGGCAGGTGAGATCCCCGCCCCAGCAGCAGCCCGTATCCAGGGCGTAAATCCCCTCAGGCGTACCGCGGCCTTCCAGCGAAGCCCAATGGCCGAAAACAATGCTGTATTCACTGGCGATCGGCCCTGGAATGGTAAACCACGGTTTTAACGGCGCCGGGGCGTTTTCCGGCGCCTCTTTGGCATACATATCCAGCTGCCCGTTCGGGAAGCAGTACCGCATGCGGGTAAAGGCGTTGGAGATAAAACGTAGACGGGCCAGGCCGCTCAGCTCGTTGCTCCAGTTATTGGGCATATCGCCATACATCGCGTCGAGGAAGAACGGGTAGGAGTCGCTGGAGAGCACGGCTTCGACATCGTGCGCGCACTGCTTTGCCGTTTCCAGATCCCACTGCGGCGTGATGCCGGCATGGGCCATCACCAGTTTTTTCTCTTCATCGATCTGCATCAGCGGCTGGCGACGCAGCCAGTTGAGCAGTTCATCGGCATCCGGGGCTTCGAGCAGCGGTTTCAGCCGGTCTTTCGGCTTGTTGCGACTGATCCCGGCGAAAACCGCCAGCAGGTGCAGATCGTGATTGCCGAGGACGAGGCGTACGTCATCGCCCAGGGATTTAACGTAGCGTAACACCTCAAGCGAACCCGGACCGCGCGCGACTAAATCGCCCGTGAGCCACAGCGTATCGCGCCCTGGGGTAAACTCCACCTGCTTTAATAATGCGATCAGTTCATCGTAGCAACCGTGAACGTCGCCAATAAGATATGTAGACATTGTTTTAGTGAATGAGCGTTGGTACTGCGAGACGGAAAACAGGGATGTCGATCGAGAACGGCACGCCGTTCACATCGATCATTTCATAATGTCCCTGCATGGTGCCCAGCGGCGTTTCAATGACGGCCCCGCTGGTGTATTGAAATTCACCGCCTGCGGGAATATGCGGCTGTTCGCCGACAACCCCTTCACCCTGAACTTCAGTCTCACGACCGTGGCCGTTGGTGATAAGCCAGTAGCGGCCCAGCAGCTGAACCTGAGTCCGCCCCAGATTGCGAATGGTGACGGTATAAGCGAAGACGTAGCGCTCCTCTTCCGGGGAAGATTGCGATTCGATATAGACGCTTTGCACCTGCACGCAAACTCGAGGCGAATTGATCATGGTTAGCTCTCCTTGGTGGGCGAGTTGTCAGATAACCAGTTAGCTAACTGGCAGTACTGCGCCACGGAAATATTCTCTGCACGCTTCGCCGGATCGATGCCCAGCTCGGTCAGCACTTCTACGCTGAACAGGTTGCCGAGACTGTTACGAATCGTTTTCCGACGCTGGTTGAAGGCCTCGGTGGTGATTCGGCTCAGTACGCGAACCTCTTTCACCGGATGCGGCAGGGTGCGATAAGGCACCAGACGCACGACGGCGGAATCCACTTTAGGTGGCGGCGTAAAGGCGCTCGGCGGGACTTCAAGTACCGGGATAATCTGGCAGTAATACTGCGCCATAACGCTCAGTCGACCATACGCTTTGCTGTTCGGCCCGGCAACCAGACGATTGACGACCTCTTTTTGCAGCATAAAGTGCATATCGGCGATGGCATCAGTATAGCTGAACAGATGGAACATCAGCGGCGTCGAGATGTTGTACGGCAGGTTGCCGAACACGCGCAGCGGCTGACCCATAGTCTGCGACAGCTCGCCAAAGTTCATGGTCATCGCATCTTGCTGATAAATCGTCAGCTTAGGCCCTAAGAACGGGTGCGTTTGCAGACGTGCGGCCAGGTCGCGATCCAGTTCGATAACGGTGAGTTCGTCCAGGCGTTCACCGACCGGTTCGGTCAGCGCCGCGAGGCCCGGACCGATCTCGACAATTGCCTGACCTTTCTGTGGGTTAATGGCCGAGACAATGCTGTCGATCACAAATTGATCGTTGAGAAAGTTTTGCCCGAAGCGTTTACGGGCTAAGTGGCCCTGATGGACTCGATTATTCATTGCGTATTAACAATCATTTTGATGGCGAGATTAAGCGCCGTGATAAAACTGCCGACATCCGCTTTTCCCTGGCCCGCCAGTTCAAGCGCGGTACCGTGGTCAACGGAGGTTCGAATAAAAGGTAAACCGAGCGTAATATTCACGCCACGGCCAAAGCCCTGGTATTTTAGCACGGGAAGGCCCTGATCGTGGTACATCGCGAGTACCGCATCGGCATTGTCGAGATATTTGGGCTGAAACAGGGTATCGGCCGGTAGCGGGCCGCTCAGATTGATGCCCTGAGCGCGCATCTCTTCCAGCACCGGAATAATGGTATCGATCTCTTCCGTCCCCATGTGACCCCCTTCGCCCGCATGCGGGTTCAGGCCGCACACCAGCACGTGCGGCCGGGCGATACCGAATTTATGCCGCAGGTCGTGGTCCAGAATGGCGATCACTTCGCGCAGCAAATCGGGGGTGATCGCCTCGCTGATCGCCTTCAGCGGCAGATGGGTGGTCGCCAGCGCGACGCGCAGCTCTTCCGTCGCCAGCATCATCACCACTTTGCTGGCATGGGAGCGCTCTTCGAAGAACTCGGTATGGCCGGTAAAGGCGATGCCGGCGTCATTGATATTGCCTTTATGTACCGGCCCGGTAATCAATGCCGCAAATTCGCCGTGCAGGCAGCCGTCGCAGGCGCGAGCCAGCGTCTCTACCACATAGCTGCCGTTCTCCACGTTCAGGACGCCCGCTTCGACAGGAGCGTTCAGGGCGACGGGGAGAAGCGTCAGGGTGCCGGCGCGCTGTGCGGCGGCGGGGAGAGAAGGATCATAGGGCAGGAGAGATAAAGGAAGACCGAGCCGTTGGGCTCGGTCGGATAACAGGGCGCCGTCAGCGCACACCACCAGCTCTACCGGCCAGTCGCGCTGCGCAAGCTCTACCACGAGGTCGGGGCCAATTCCGGCGGGCTCGCCAGGGGTGATAACAACTCGGTTCATACACTTCATCCTTCAGGACGGGTTTGTGTTGGCAGAGCCAGCGAGCCCGGCAACCTGGTGGGTTGCGCCCCGGAACCGGCTGGCTTGCCGCCTCAATACACCCTGAATACCGTTGTGTATGAGGCCGTTCTTTTTAGTTGCTCAGAATTTTGACGTAAGCGCTGGCGCGCTGTTCCTGCATCCAGGTCGCCGCTTCTTCAGAGAATTTACGGTTCATCAGCATCCGGTATGCGCGGTCTTTCTGCGCCGCGTCGGTTCTGTCGACCTGACGGCTGTCCAGCAGTTCAATCAGGTGCCAGCCGAAGGAGGAGTGAACCGGAGCGCTGGTCTGGCCTTTGTTCAGGCGCATCAGCGCATCGCGGAAGGCAGGGTCGAAGATATCCGGCGTCGCCCAGCCTAAGTCACCGCCCTGGTTGGCTGAGCCCGGATCTTCGGAGAAATCTTTCGCCGCTTTAGCGAAGGTGGTTTTGCCGCTCTTAATATCTGCCGCGATCTGCTCCAGTTTGGCCCGCGCCTGATCGTCGTTCATGATCGGCGAGGGTTTGAGCAGAATGTGTCGCGCGTGAACTTCGGTCACCGAGATATTCTTGCTGCCGCCGCGCATATCGTTAATTTTCAGGATGTGGAAGCCAACGCCAGAACGAATCGGGCCGACGATATCGCCTTTCTTCGCGGTGCTCAGCGCCTGGGCGAAGATCCCCGGCAGCTCCTGAATGCGGCCCCAGCCCATCTGGCCGCCTTTCAGCGCCTGCTGGTCGGCAGAGTAGGTGATCGCCAGTTTACCGAAGTCAGCGCCGCCGCGCGCCTGTTCAACGATGGAGTTAGCCTGTTCCTGAGCGGCGGCAACTTCGTCGGAGGTCGGGTTTTCCGACAGCGGAATCAGGATGTGGCTCAGGTTCAGTTCGGTGCTGGCATCGTTCTGATCGCCAATCTGTTTGGCCAGAGATTCCACTTCCTGCGGCAGGACGGTGATACGACGACGAACTTCGTTGTTGCGCACTTCCGCAATCAGCATCTCTTTACGGATCTGATTGCGGTAGGTGTTGTAGTTCAGGCCGTCATAGGCCAGACGGCTACGCATCTGATCCAACGTCATGTTGTTCTGTTTGGCGATGTTGGCAATGGCCTGATCGACCTGATCGTCAGTGACTTTCACGCCCATCTTCTGGCCCATCTGCAACACAATCTGGTCCATGATCAGTCTTTCGAGGATCTGATGACGTAGGGTCGCGTCATCCGGCAGCTGTTGACCGGCCTGGCCAGCGTTGAGCTTAACCGATTGCATCAAACCATCGACGTCGCTTTCAAGCACAACGCCATTATTGACGACAGCCGCTACTTTATCGACAACCTGTGGGGCAGCGAAACTGGTATTCGCGATCATGGCGATACCGAGAAGCAGCGTTTTCCAGTTCTTCATACTTTTTCCATTTCAATTAACCGCAAAGGCGGATTACGTTTTAAACCAGCCACATCACAGGGAGTTCTGGTACGGTAAAATGTTCGAACGCAGCATCTGCTGAGTGCCGAGACCGTAGTTGGAGCTCAGGCCACGCAGCTCAATGTTGATGCCAAAGGTGTTATCGTATTTGCTCTCGCCGTTGCCGTTACTATCCCAGCCGTTGATCTTACGTTCGTAGCCGAGGCGAATTGCGTAGCAGCAAGAGTTATACTGGACCCCTAACATCTGGTCGGCGCTCTTTTTGGTATTGGTGTCAAAGTAGTATGCACCCACCACGGACCAGCGATCGACGATCGGCCAGCTGGCGGTCATGCCCACCTGAGAAATACCATTTTTGTACTGCTCAGCGGTAGAATACGACGGCAGCGTGGCCTGAATGTATTCCGGGCTGGCATAACGATAGTTAAGTTGGACTAAGCGGTTTTCATCGCGACGGTATTCCACGGTGCCGTTACCGGTTGCGACGTTATCCAGACGCGTATCGTACTGAATCCCCCCGCGTAAACCCCAGTTATCGGCGATGCGCCAGTAAGTATCGCCAGCCCATACCAGTGAACCCGTTGTGTCGTTGTTCTCCCAGTTGATGTTGTCATCACCGGTCCGGGACTCGGTGAAATAATAGATTTGACCAACGGAAATATTAAAACGTTCAACGGCGGCGGAATCATATACGCGAGAAGTGACGCCGGTGGTGAGCTGGTTCGCTGAAGCAATACGGTCCAGGCCGCTGTAGGTGCGGTCGCGGAACAGGCCGCTGTAGTCAGACTGCAGCAGCGTGGAGTCGTAGGTACCGATATGGCTCTGGTCGCGATACGGGATATACAGATACTGCATGCGCGGTTCCAGCGTCTGGGTGAACCCCTCCTGCATGTCGCGCTCGAAGACCATTTTCCCGTCGACTTTAAACTGCGGCATCACGCGGTTAACGGACTCTTTATAGTCGGCGTTATTGGCGGCGTTGTAGTCATCAAGGTTGCTCTGCTGATAGTGCGTCGCCAGCAGCTTGGCTTCGGTATTAATACTGCCCCAGCCGTTAGACAGCGGCAGGTTGATCGTCGGCTCGAAGTGAACACGCGTGGCTTCCGGCATGTTGCCGTTGGTGTTGACGAAGTGCACCGCCTGACCATAGAGATGGGTATCAAACGGACCGACGTCGTTCTGGTAATAGTTGACATCCAGCTGCGGCTGAGCGGCGTAGGAGTTGCTCGACTCACGGTTGAAGACCTGGAACTGTTTGGTCGACACGGTGGCGTCGAAGTTCTGGTTTACGTAGCCCGCGCTAAATTTCTGCGTGGCGTAGCCGTCGGTGCTGGAGCCGTATTTGGAGCTGAAATCGTTAAAGTAGTCCGGATCGCTGACCTTGGTGTAGTCGGCGTTAAGACGCCATACCTGGTCAATCACCCCAGAGTGGTTCCAGTAGAACAACCAGCGGCGGCTGTTGCTGTCGCTGGAGTGATCGTCCTGGTAGACTTTATCAGACGGCAGGTAGTCAAACTCGAACAGGCCCATACCGGCTTTGGTCAGATAGCGGAATTCGTTTTCCCACATCACGCCGCCGCGCTCGCTCATATAGTGCGGCGTCAGGGTGGCGTCAAAGTTAGGCGCGATATTCCAGTAGTACGGCAGAGAAAACTCGACGCCGTTCTTGGTACTGTATTTGGCGTTCGGAATCAGGAAGCCCGAACGACGTTTATCGCCCACCGGCAGCTGCAGGTAGGGGCTATAGAAAATCGGCACCGAACCCAGCTTGAAGCGAGCGTTCCAGATTTCCGCCACCTGTTCTTCGCGGTCGTGGATGACTTCGCTACCGACCACGCTCCAGGTGTCAGACCCCGGCAGACAGGAGGTAAAGCTGCCGTTTTCCAGAATGGTGTAGCGGTTTTCGCCACGCTGTTTCATCAGGTCGGCGGTACCGCGGCCCTGACGACCGACCATCTGGTAATCGCCCTGCCAGACGTTGGTATCTTTGGTGTTGAGGTTGGCCCAGCCTTTCGGGCCTTTCAGAATGACCTGGTTATCGTCATAGTGAACGTTGCCGAGCGCATCAACCGTGCGCACAGGTTGAGGCTGGCCCGCCGCCTGTTGTTGATGGAGCTGGACCTCGTCCGCCTGCAGACGGCTATTCCCCTGGTTAATATCGACATTACCCGTAAAGACCGCGTTGTCAGGGTAATTGCCCTTCGCATGATCGGCATCGATCGTCACCGGCAGCTCGTTTGTTTGACCTTCAACGAGGGGACGATTATAGCTTGGAACGCCAAGCATACATTGCGTGGCGAGATCGGCGGCGAGGCCTTGTTGGCTATACAAGGCGCTGGCGATCATGGTGGCCAGGAGGCTGGGAATACGTTTTTTCATACGTTGTATTTGTTGTTCCGTCATCTTGTGGCAGCGGCTTGCAAACGGTCAGAGCCTAACGTACTCATCTTCATCGCGCTAGTGTTAATCCTGCCCGTTTGGATCCCGAGCGTTAGGCACCGTGTAGAATGACGAGTATGATAAAGCAAATTATAGGCTATGTCCCACAATTGACCGAAGCGTCAGTGCTTTGTAACGTGCGGTCATATATAGCTTAACTGCCGGCATAAAGATTGGGGAGTCTATGCAGTATTTGGGAAAAATAATTGGGGTTGCGGTAGCGCTGATGATGGGCGCGGGATTTTGGGGCGTGGTGCTGGGTTTATTAGTCGGCCATATATTTGACCGCGCGCGAAGCCGACGGATCAATGTTTTTGCCAACCAGCAGGAGCGGCAGGCGCTGTTTTTTTCCACCACCTTCGAGGTGATGGGGCATTTGACCAAATCGAAAGGTCGCGTAACCGAAGCCGACATCCACGTCGCCAACGCTCTGATGGATCGGATGAATCTGCACGGAGAGTCGCGTACGGCGGCACAGCAGGCGTTTCGTACCGGTAAAGCAGACAATTACCCGCTGCGTGAGAAAATGCGTCAGCTGCGTAGCGTCTGTTTCGGGCGTTTCGATTTGATTCGGATGTTTCTGGAAATTCAGCTGCAGGCGGCCTTCGCCGATGGTGAGCTGCATCCCAATGAACGTGAGGTGCTGTTTGTTATTGCCGATGAGCTGGGCATCTCCCGCGCGCAGTTTGAACAGTTCCTGCGCATGATGCAGGGCGGCGCCCAGTTTGGCGGCGGCGGTTCTCAGCAGGGCGCTTACGGCCAGGGCGGCGGCAATGGCGGCTGGCAGCAGGCGCAGCGCGGTCCGACCCTTGAGGATGCCTGTAATGTGCTGGGCGTGAAGCCCACTGATGATGCCGCGACCGTGAAGCGCGCCTACCGCAAGCTGATGAGCGAGCACCACCCGGATAAGCTGGTGGCGAAAGGTCTGCCGCCGGAGATGATGGAGATGGCCAAGCAGAAAGCGCAGGATATTCAGAAGGCGTGGGAACTGGTTAAAGAACAGCGCGGATTTTAAGCCCGCGGCCTCTCCCTGCCGGGAGAGGCTTCAGGAGGCGCTTTTCACGCGGCGGTACATCCGCCGCGGATGGCCAATTTTACCGTACAGCATATCCACTTCCAGATAACCTATCTCCACGCAGTGCTCCAGGTAGCGGCGGGCGGTGGTTTTACTTAACCCGGCCTCGTTCACCACCTCATCGACGGAAAAGCAGCCGTCTTCCCGGCCGTTGAACAGGTTCTGCACCAGCGCCAGCGTTTTCTCCTCAATCCCTTTGCTGCCGCTATCGGCGCGATAGTTTTTCGCCTGCAGTTGGTAGAGCGAATCGACGTTCTGCTGATCGACAATTTTCCATTCGCGCTGCTGATCGTAAAACTGGACGAACCGCTCCAGCGACTGGCTCAGACGCTTCCACGACACCGGTTTCAGAATGTAATCGAAGGCGCCGTTGCGAATCGCCTGACTACAGGTTTCCATATCGCTGGCGGCGGTAATGAAAATCACCGAACAGTTGGCCCCCGCGAGCACGGGATCGGTCATCAACGTTACCCCTTTGCCGTCGGGTAAATAGTTGTCGAGCAGCACCAGCTGCGGCGGTTGATGATTTAACATCTGCCGCGCCTGGGAGAGGGAGGCGGCCATCCCCGCCAGCCGCATACGCGGATGTTTCTGAATCAGCTCGGCATGCAGCCGCGCCAGTTCGCTTTCATCTTCGATGATCAACACATCGACCAGATCATGATGCATAGTTCGCCTCGTGTTGGGGATGGACGGGGCCGTCAGCGGGGATAAACAGCGTAAAGATCGCCCCGTGCGGCGCGTTATCGGCGACCTCAATGGTGCCGCCTGCCTGCGTCACATAATGTTCAATAAGATACAGGCCAATGCCGTGATCGCCACGGGTTTTGGTGGTGATGCCGCGTTCAAAAATATGGTCGCGGATGTCCGGGTGGATACCGACGCCGCGGTCGGCGACTTCAATCATCAGCTCCCGGGCGTTGAGCTGAATCAGCACCTCGACCGGTTCGTGCGGCAGCTCGGCGCGCTGGGTGGCCTCAATCGCGTTATCCAGCAGATTGCCAATAATCGAAATCAGCTCTGACTCCATTAAGGAAGGCAGCGGGCGATCGATATGGCAGGCGGGGTCGAAACTGAGTACGACCCCTTTTTCCCGGGCGCGGGCGGCTTTGCCCAGCAGCAGGCCGCAGAGCGTCGGCGAGCGGAAACGCGAGGAGATAAAGTCCAGCAGCTCCTGCGCATGTTCCGACTGCGCCTGAATGTAGCGAATCGCTTCGTCATAGTGGCCCATGTGCAGCAGGCCGGAGAGCGTCGTCATGCGGTTCAACTGCTCATGACGCATGATGCGCAGGTTATCGACATAGCGTTTGACCTGGCTGAGCTGGGCGCTGAGGGAGTTGATTTCATCCCGGTCGCGGAAGGTGATCACCCAGCCCTGCAGCGAATCCTCCAGCATAATGCGCACCCGGCTGGCGAGCACCGTCAGCTGATTGAAGCGGCACAGTTCATCGTGGGTGTCGTTTTCCAGCATTTCCTCGCTGGCGAAAAACGGTTGGGGGGCAATGACGCTATCGATGGATTGGCCGCGTAGCAGACGCGTGGGCTGACTCAGCCCCAGCAGGCCGCGCGCCGCATGGTTGATCACCTCGATGTGCCGGTGGCGATCGATGACGATCACGCCTTCATAGATGGATTCCATTACCGCCTTCTGCTGGCGTACCAGCAGGCCGATTTCACGCGGTTCGAGGGAAAAGATCTGTTTCTTGATGCTGCGGGTAAAATACCAGGAGAAGATAAATAGCGCGATCAGCAGCAGCACGGCGGCGACGAAGATGTTGATGACCTTTTCCAGGGTAATGCTGTCGAGATAGCTGGTCAGGTAGCCCACCGAGACGATCCCCACGACCTGGCCGGTATCATTGAATATCGGCGCTTTGCTGCGCAGGGAGACTCCCAGCCCGCCTTTGCGGATGGTGGTGATGGATTTGCCGTCCAGCACCGCCTGATTATCGCCGCCGACCAGCTGAGTGCCGACCCATTCCGGGTGAACGGAGTGAAACAGGTGCACGCCCCGGGCGTCGCCAATCACGATAAAGCTCGCGTCGCTATGGGCGGCGATCTTTTGCATAAAGGGGTTGAGCGTCTGCGGATCGTCCTCGAGGACCTGCTGGCGTAAATTCGGCATCAGCGCGATCTCTTCAGCCTGTATTTTCGCGCGGGTGCTCATTTCCTGATACAGCTGATGGCTGGCATCAATATAATAATAAACCCCCAGTAAGGCGAACAAGACCGAGAAAAAGGCGACCAGCGAAATAAATAGCTTAAATTGAAAGGAAACCTTCATAAGTCGTATACAGCGTCTCTACGATACCGGCACTGTCACATTTTCCCGGTGCAGGCAGGGGTTATGCGGGAAACTTGCGCGGGCTGACGCAAGCGATAAACCACAAGAATCATCTACTGGCGATGATTTATCAAGATCGGGCGGGGCGGCGAAGGCCTCGACGCGGTGGACGATCTATCGGGCGTCGGCAGGCGAGTGAATCCTCTGAAACCCGCGCGGGTCAACGGCTGCACGAAACGAAAGCCGCCTGCGCGGCGGCGGCCGGAATGATGATGGCGATAAAAACCATAAAAACCACGCTAATAAATCAGAGGGATATCACGCCCGTTAATAAAAACCATAAAAACCATAGTGACCATTAAAACTTCATTTCTAATCTGTCGGTCCTCACATTAAGTCTGTTTAAGGCCCCCTAACCTGAAAATGAATTCAGAAGGTGAATAATAACTAAAGGGCCAAACCTATGAGCACGACAGACAATGCATTCTCTGCGACCCACGATCCCATCGACACCCCGAAAGCGACGCTGAAACAACGCTGGTGGCACGTGATGGATAATCTGAAAGTCGGGATTATCCCGCTGCCTCTGTTTTTGCTGGCTGGCGGATTAATTGCCCTCGATTGCCTGGGCGGAAAACTGCCGAGCGATATCGTGGTGATGGTCGCGACGCTGGCATTTTTCGGTTTTGCCTGCGGTGAGTTTGGCAAGCGCCTGCCGATCCTCGGTAAACTGGGCGCGGCGGCGATCTGCGCCACCTTTATTCCCTCCGCGCTGGTGCATTACGGCCTGCTGCCGGATGTGGTGGTAGAGTCCACCACCAAATTCTACAAGTCGACCAATATTCTCTATCTCTACATCTGCTGCATTATCGTCGGCAGCATCATGAGTATGAACCGTACCACGCTGATTCAGGGCTTCCTGCGTATCTTCTTCCCGATGGTATGCGGTGAAATCGTCGGCATGCTGGTGGGCGTTGGCGTCGGTACGGCGCTGGGGCTGGATCCGTTCCAGGTGTTCTTCTTTATCGTTCTGCCGATCATGGCCGGCGGCGTAGGGGAGGGGGCGATTCCGCTGTCAATCGGCTATGCCGCGCTGATGCATATGGATCAGGGAGTGGCGTTAGGCCGCGTGCTGCCGATGGTGATGCTGGGCAGCCTGACGGCGATTGTCATCTCCGGCGGCCTGAATCAGCTGGGCAAGCGCTTCCCGCACCTGACCGGCGAAGGTCAACTGATGCCGAATCGCAGCAATGAAACGCATCACGAAACCAGCAGCGACGTCTCCGCCGGCAAGACCGACGTGACCACTCTGGCCTCGGGGGCTCTGCTGGCGGTGCTGCTGTATATGCTGGGGATGCTGGGACAGAAGATGATGGGTTTACCTGCGCCGGTGGGGATGCTGTTTCTGGCGGTGCTGCTGAAACTGGCGAACGGCGTCTCTCCGCGCCTGCAGGAAGGTTCGCAGATGGTGTACAAGTTCTTCCGTACCGCGGTGACCTACCCGATTCTGTTTGCCGTGGGCGTGGCGATCACCCCGTGGCAGGAGCTGGTGAACGCTTTTACCCTGACCAATTTGCTGGTGATTATCAGCACCGTCTCCGCGCTGGTGGCGACCGGGTTTTTTGTCGGCAAAAAGATCGGCATGCACCCGATTGATGTGGCGATTGTCTCCTGCTGTCAGAGCGGCCAGGGCGGGACCGGCGATGTGGCGATTCTGACTTCCGGCAACCGCATGAACCTGATGCCGTTCGCCCAAATCGCCACCCGCATCGGCGGCGCGATTAATGTTTCATTGGGGCTGCTGTTCCTCAGTCACTTCCTGGCATGATTTAGCTCTGTGCTAACAGGAAAATCTGCGATTTTCCTCCACAGGACGAAGAAAATTTCTCTGTCCTGTGTCCTAAATTCTGTCCATTTAGCGCTACAATCAGCGCCGTGAACCGCTATCGCGACGGGGGCTTTGCCGCCGTTATTTTATCAAGTGAAGGAGAGGAATGAATGTCCGTGGATACCCCCGCCCCTGCGGGCGTCAGCGAGGAAGCTCTGCTGGCGGCGAAAGAGCAGCGCGCAGCCCGTCAGGCCGACTGGCTTAGTCATTATCAGCAACCGGTGATTTCACTCACCCTGGTGTCGCCGGGCGCGGAAAAAGACAGCATTCGCTATCGCAATATGATGGGCGTCGCGCTGCAGGCCTGCGATCAGCTGCTGTGGAAGCATCGCTGGAAAACGCGCGATCGCCAGGTGCTGTGGCTGCCCACCGGGCCGGAGGCGTTGTGGTGCGTTGAGCACTCCGCCAGTGAAATAAAAGCGCTATGCACGGAGCTGGAGCAGACTCATCCGCTGGGGCGTTTGTGGCATATCGAGGTGATTTGTCCGCAGCAGGGGCTGCAAACGCAGGGGGAGAACGCGCGGCGTTGCCTGCTGTGCGACGAGCCGGCACCGGCGTGTGAGAGCCAGCATCGCCACGATGCCGAGCAGGCTGTCGCGCGCGTCGAGCAGATGATTGATGCGTGGTTTGCCCGCGATTAACCGCCGGTATTAAGAACCAGTAGTCCGGATAAGCCGCTGACGGCGCTGTCCGGGGGAACGCCCCCGGCGCGCCAGCTTACCGGGGTGACAGAGAGTCCCCCGGGTTAACGCGCTATCAGAAATCGACGGGCGCGCGGAAGGTCATGGCATTGCCGAAAGCCGGGTGGGTGATGGTCAGGGTTTCGGCATGTAGCAGCAGCCGTGGCGCCATCGCCAGCGCTTCCGGCGTGGCGTAAAAGCGGTCGCCAAGAATCGGGTGACCCAGCGCCAGCATATGCACCCGCAGCTGGTGCGACCGTCCGGTAATCGGCTTCAGGCGTACGCGCGCGCTGTTATCGTCCGCATATTCCACTACTTCATACCCGGTCTGCGCCGCTTTACCCGTTTCGTAGCACACCTTCTGCTTTGGCCGGTTCGGCCAGTCGCAGATCAGCGGCAAATCCACCAGCCCTTCCGCAGGCTGCGGATGCCCCCACACGCGGGCGACGTACTGCTTCTTCGGCTCACGTTCGCGAAACTGACGCTTCAGCTCGCGCTCCGCCGCTTTGGTCAGCGCCACCACAATCACGCCGCTGGTGGCCATGTCGAGGCGGTGCACCGACTCGGCCTGCGGGAAGTCGCGCTGTACGCGCGTCATCACGCTGTCTTTATGCTCCTCCAGTCGCCCCGGCACGGACAACAAGCCGCTCGGCTTGTTGACCACCATAATGTGCTCATCCTGATAGAGGATAACCAGCCAGGGATCCTGTGGCGGATTGTAGTTTTCCATCGCCATATTCGCGTTCCGTTACTGGTGGGTGACCACGATTAAGCGCAGCGCGTCAAGACGCCAGCCCGCCTGCGCCAGCGCGTCCATCACCTGCTGACGGTTGCTCTCAATCGCAGCAAGTTCATCGTCGCGGATGTTCGGGTTAACCGCTTTCAGCGCTTCCAGACGGGACAGCTCCGCCGACAGCTTGTCGTTGGCTTCATCGCGGGCCGCGTCGATCAGCGCCTGCGCGGCTTTAGCGACCTGGGCTTCGCCGAGCTGCAGGATGGCATGAACGTCCTGCTGCACCGCGTTGACCAGCTTGCTGCCGGTATGACGGTTGACGGCGCTCAGCTGGCGGTTGAAGTTCTCAAATTCCACCTGGCCGGCGAGGTTATTGCCGTTTTTATCCAGCAGCATGCGCACCGGCGTGGCGGGCAGGAAGCGGTTAAGCTGCAGCTGCTTCGGCGCCTGAGCCTCCACGACGTAAATCAGTTCCAGCAGCAGCGTGCCGACCGGCAGCGCCTTGTTCTTCAGCAGGGAGATGGTGCTGCTGCCGGTATCGCCGGAGAGGATCAGATCCAGGCCGTTGATAATCAGCGGGTGCTCCCAGGTGACGAACTGCGCATCTTCGCGGGACAGCGCGACATCGCGCTCAAAGGTGATGGTGCAGCCGTCTTCCGGCAGGCCCGGGAAATCCGGTACCAGCATATGGTCGGATGGCGTCAGCACGATCAGGTTTTCGCCGCGATCGTCCTGGTTGATGCCGACAATATCGAACAGATTCATGGCGAAGGCGATCAGGCTGGTATCGTCATCCTGCTCTTCAATGCTTTCGGCTAACGCCTGGGCCTGCTCGCCGCCGTTGGAGTGGATTTCCAGCAGCCGGTCGCGCCCCTGTTCCAGCTGCGCCTTCAGCGCATCGTGCTGCTGGCGGCAGGATTTGATTAGCTCATCGAAGCCATCGGTGGTTTCCGGCGCGGCAAGATAGTTAATCAGTTCGTTATGCACGCTATCGTAAACGGTGCGCCCGGTCGGACAGGTGTGCTCAAACGCATCCAGCCCTTCGTGATACCAGCGAACCAGTACGGATTGCGCGGTTCTTTCCAGATACGGCACGTGGATCTGGATATCGTGCGCCTGGCCGATACGGTCGAGACGGCCGATACGCTGCTCCAGCAGATCCGGGTTGAACGGCAGGTCAAACATCACCAGGTTGCTGGCAAACTGGAAGTTGCGACCTTCGGAACCAATTTCAGAACACAGCAGCACCTGCGCGCCGGTATCTTCTTCGGCAAACCATGCGGCGGCGCGGTCGCGTTCGATGATCGACATACCTTCATGGAATACCGCCGCGCGGATGCCTTCGCGCTCGCGCAGTACCTGCTCCAGCTGAAGCGCGGTGGCGGCTTTCGCACAGATCACCAGCACCTTCTGCGAGCGGTGGCTGGTCAGGTAGCCCATCAACCACTCCACGCGCGGGTCGAAGTTCCACCAGGTACCGCTATCGCCTTCAAATTCCTGATAAATCTGCTCCGGATAGAGCATGTCGCGCGCGCGCTCTTCCGCGGTTTTACGCGCGCCCATAATACCGGAGACTTTAATCGCCGTCTGGTACTGGGTTGGCAGCGGCAGACGAATGGTATGCAGCTCGCGTTTCGGGAAGCCTTTGACGCCGTTGCGGGTATTACGGAACAGAACGCGGCTGGTGCCGTGGCGGTCCATCAGCATGGAGACCAGCTCCTGGCGGGCGGCCTGCGCGTCGTCGCGGTCGCTGTTAGCGGCCTGCAGCAGCGGCTCGATATCCTGCTCGCCGATCAGATCGCCCAGGGTGTTGAGTTCGGCGTCGCTCAGCTTGTTGCCTGCCAGCAGCAGGGCGACGGCATCGGCCACCGGACGGTAGTTTTGTTGCTCTTCGACGAACAGCTCAAAGTCGTGGAACCGGTTAGGATCCAGCAGGCGCAGGCGGGCGAAGTGGCTTTCCATACCCAGCTGTTCCGGCGTGGCGGTCAACAGCAGAACGCCCGGCACGCGCTCGGCCAGCTGTTCAATGGCCTGGTATTCGCGGCTCGGCGCCTCTTCGCTCCACACCAGGTGATGCGCTTCATCGACGATCATCAGGTCCCATTCGGCATCGCACAGGTGCTCAAGACGCTGCTTGCTGCGGCGTACGAAATCCAGCGAGCAGATCACCAGCTGCTCGGTTTCGAACGGGTTATAGGCGTCGTGCTGGGCTTCGGCATAGCGCTCGTCGTCGAACAGGGAGAAACGCAGGTTGAAGCGGCGCAGCATTTCGACCAGCCACTGGTGTTGCAGGGTTTCCGGCACGATGATCAGCACGCGCTCGGCGGCGCCGGCGAGCAGCTGTTGATGGAGGATCATCCCGGCTTCAATTGTTTTACCGAGGCCGACCTCATCCGCCAGCAGGACGCGCGGCGCGTGGCGACGGCCGACGTCATGGGCGATGTGCAGCTGATGCGGGATCAGGCTGGTACGCTGCCCGCGCAGGCCGCTCCACGGCATGCGGTACTGTTCGCTCTGATATTTACGTGCGCGATAGCGCAGCGCAAAGCGGTCCATACGGTCAATCTGCCCGGCAAACAGGCGGTCCTGCGGTTTGCTGAACACCAGTTTGCTGTCGAGCAGCACTTCGCGCAGCGTGACGTTGGTTTCTTCGGTGTCGAGACGGGTACCGGTGTAGGCCAGCAGGCCGTTTTCTTCATTAACTTCGTCAACCTGGAGCTGCCAGCCTTCGTGGCTGGTGATGGTATCACCCGGGTTAAACATCACGCGGGTGATAGGTGAATCGTTACGCGCGTACAGACGGTTTTCGCCGATGGCGGGGAAAAGCAGGGTCACCATGCGCGCATCCAGCGCGACTACCGTCCCTAATCCCAGTTCGCTCTCTGTGTCGCTAATCCAGCGTTGACCAAGTGTAAAAGGCATATATGTTCAGCTCTTGAGTTCTTAAATTGCAGGCAATAGTTGATCATCTCCGGAATGGTCGGAGAGAGATCAAGATTGGGTCCAGGAATGGAAAGGGCGCTATATTACTGGATGGCAGGTCGTTCGTCACGTCCTCGTCACCCTTCAATTTGCAGATGTGTTGGCTGGAAATTGAAATTGCGAGGAAATCAAAATAGCCCCAGTTGCCCTGTCACTATTGTAGCAAAATCATCGTCGACAAAGGGAAGTATTCCTTCCGCCACCGGCTGTAATTGTTTTGACAAATAGTGCTCATAATCCAGCGGCGATAGTTGATAATCCACCGGTTCCGGTCCGCTGGTGGTCCAGACGTACTTGATGCTGCCGCGCTGCTGGTACTGCTGCGGCCGGCCCAGCCTGACGTTTTGCTCGTCCGCCAGTCTGGCCGCGCGGACGTGCGGCGGCACGTTGCGTTGATACTCCGCCAGCGGACGGCGCAGGCGCTTACGATAGATCAGCCGGTCGTCGAGTTCCCCGCTCATCAGCTTATCAATGGTCTCCAGGATGTAGTCGCGGTATGGCTGGTGACGGAAAATACGCAGATATAACTCCTGCTGAAACTGCTGGGCCAGCGGCGTCCAGTCGGTTCGTACCGTTTCCAGCCCTTTAAACACCATCCGCTGCGCGTCACCCTCCTGAATCATCCCGGCATAGCGTTTTTTGCTGCCGGTATCGGCGCCGCGAATGGTCGGCATCAAAAAACGGCTGAAATGGGTTTCAAACTCCAGCTCCAGGGTGCTGGTAAGCCGATCTTTGCGCAGTTCGCTGGCCCACCAGTCGTTGACAAACGTTACCAGCGAGCGCCCGATTTGCGCCGCTTCCTCTTCATCATGGGGGCGTTTGAGCCAGACAAAGGTGGAGTCGGTATCGCCATAAATCACCTCATAGCCCTGCGACTCAATCAGCGCTTTGGTCTGGCGCATAATGGCATGCCCGCGCATGGTGATCGAGGAGGCCAGGCGAGGATCGAAAAAACGGCAGGCGCTGGTGCCGAGTACGCCATAGAAGGCGTTCATGATGATCTTCAGCGCCTGTGAAAGCGGTTTATTTTTTTGCTGTTTCGCCTCGTCGCGGCCGTGCCAGATTTGGCCGACAATTCCCGGCAGACAGTGATTGCGGCGCGAAAAGCGAGCGCCGAGAAACCCCTCGGTGCTGTGTTCGTTGTCCGGCTGCGCCATCCCTTCGATAAGCCCCACCGGGTCGATCAAAAAGGTGCGGATAATGGAGGGGTAGAGGCTTTTGTAATCCAGCACCAGCACCGAATCATAGAGGCCGGGACGCGAATCCATCACATAGCCGCCGGGGCTGGCCTGCGGCGGGACCTCGCCGAGATTGGGAGCGACGTAGCCCAGCCGGTGCATGCGCGGAAAATAGAGATGGCTGAAAGCGGCGACGGATCCGCCGTGGCGGTCTACCGGCAGGCCGTTCACCGTGGCGCGCTCCAGCAGAAACGGCATGATCTCCGTTTTATGGAAGATGCGGGTCACCAGCTCGCAGTCCTGCAGATTGTAGGTCGCCAGCGCGGGCTTATCTTCGTGGAAGCGGCGGTCGATTTCGTCCATCCGATCCCACGGGTTATCAATGGCTTTCCCTTCGCCGAGCAGTTCGCGGGCCACCGCTTCAAGGGAAAAAGAGGAGAAATTCCAGAAGGCGGACTTCAGCGCTTCGATGCCGTCAACGATCGGGCGGCCGTTGGCCTGGGCGAAGAAGACGCCGTTTTTAAACCCGTGCTCGCGCCACTCCAGCTCGCTGTTGCCGCGGCCGAGGAGTAGCGGAATGCGGTAGCGCTCGGCATGCTTTTGCAGGACGCGCAAATCGAACTGGATGACGTTCCAGCCAATCAGCACGTCCGGATCGTGCTCGGCAAACCAGGCGTTGAGTTTTTCCAGCAGCTGCGGGCGGCTGGAGACGTACTCCAGCTGGAAATCGACGGCGGGAGAGATCGCCGGTTCCGGCCCGAGCATGTAGACCACCCGTTGCCCGCAGCCTTCCAGCCCGATGCAGTACAGCTCGCCGTGGCGGCTGGTTTCAATATCCAGCGAAACCCACTTCAGCGGCGGCCGATAGCGCGGATTGGGCTTCATGCGGGCGTTGACCAGCTGCGATCCGCGCGCGTCACCTTCGACCCAAACCGGAGCGGTAATAAAGCGCTCCATCAGGTAGCGTTCCGGCGGGCGGATATCGGCTTCATAAACGGTGATGCCGTTTTCACGCAGCTTCTTTTCCAGACGCATCAGCTGACGATGCGCGCGGCAATAGAGGCCAAAAACCGGCTGACGGTGAAAGTCTTTTAAGCTGAGCGGGGCAAGCCGTTGGCCGTTTTCGTCCTGCAGCAGACGTTCTACCTGGGCGCGCTGCACCTCGGGAATAAACGCCACCGACTCCTGCGGCGGGAGGGTGATCTGAAGCGGGCCGTTGTCTGTCGCCAGCCAGAAGGACAGCTCGGTGCCCTGCGGGGTATCCCGCCAGTGACGGGTCAGTAAGAAACCTTCTCGTGGCTGGGTCACGCCGTGTTCTCATAAAATAAACCAGGCCTGATTATAGCCTGGTTCAACTGATAATGCTGGGGTTTTATACAGGTGTGGCGCGAACGGGGAGATGAGGCTTACTGGCCGTAATAGGCTTTGGCTCCGTGCTTGCGCAGGTAATGTTTATCCAGCAGCGTTTGCTGCATCTCCGGGAGCTGCGGCGCCAGCTGGCGGCAGAAGATGCCCATATAGGCGATCTCTTCCAGCACGATGGCGTTATGCAGCGCATCTTCGGCGTTTTTCCCCCAGGCGAACGGGCCATGCGAATGGACCAGCACGCCGGGCATCTGCGCCGCATCGATCCCCTGGTCGCGGAACGTCTCGACGATGACGCGCCCGGTTTCCCACTCATACTCACCGTTGATTTCTTCATCGGTCATCAGACGGGTGCAGGGCACCGGACCATAAAAATAGTCGGCATGGGTGGTGCCGGTCGCCGGAATGGATTGCCCGGCCTGCGCCCAGATGGTGGCGTGGCGCGAATGGGTATGGACAATACCGCCCAGGCTCGGAAATGCCTGATACAACAAACGGTGGGTGGGCGTATCTGACGAGGGTTTCTTTGTCCCTTCAACCACTTCGCCGGTTTGCAGGCTCACCACCACCATATCGTCGGCGCGCATCGCGCGATAATCGACGCCGGAGGGTTTAATCACCAGCACCCCCCGCTCGCGGTCGACGGCGCTGACGTTGCCCCAGGTTAAGGTCACCAGATTGTGTTCTGGCAACGCTAAGTTGGCTTCCAGCACCTGACGTTTTAGCTCTTCTAACATTGTGTGCTCCGAATAGCAGCAGAGTTCGAACTTCCCTCGTTCAGCTCACCCGATGGCGCGGCGAGCGGAACGAGGAGCGGCGCGCTTAACGTCTGGCAGCGTAATAGACTTCGTTCCAGCGCAGGGCGTCCTTGAAGGACGGCAGACGGGTTTCGTTGTCGATCACGCTCAGCTCGATATCCTGCAGCTCGGCAAACTGGCGCATATCGTCGAGCGTCAGCGCGTGGCTGAAGACCGTATGGTGTGCGCCGCCGGCGATGATCCAGGCTTCAGATGCGGTGCGCAGATCCGGCTGCGCTTTCCACAGGGCGTTGGCCACCGGCAGCTTCGGCAGATCGTGCGGCGTCGTGACCGTTTCCACGGTGTTAACCAGCAGGCGGAAACGATCGCCAAGATCGATCAGGCTGGCGACGAGCGCCGGGCCGCTTTGGGTGTTAAAGATCAGGCGCGCCGGATCGGCTTTACCGCCGATGCCCAGAGGCTGGACGTCGAGGAGCGGTTTGTCGGCGGTGGCGATCGTCGGGCACACTTCCAGCATGTGCGAGCCCAGCACCAGATCGTTGCCGTTGTCGAAGTGGTAGGTGTAATCCTCCATAAAGGAGGTGCCGCCCTGCAGACCGGTTGACATCACCTTCATAATGCGCAGCAGAGCGGCGGTTTTCCAGTCGCCTTCACCGGCAAAGCCGTAGCCCTGCTGCATCAGACGCTGTACGGCGAGACCCGGGAGCTGTTGCAGGCCGTGTAAATCTTCAAAAGTGGTGGTGAAGGCGTGGAATCCCCCCTGTTCGAGGAAGCGTTTCATTCCCAGCTCAATCCGCGCGGCATCTAGCACGTTCTGGCGCTTGTCACCGTGAACCTGCGCCGCCGGGGTCAGACGGTAGCTGCTTTCATACTCATCAACCAGCGCGCTGATATCGCCGTCGCTGATGCTGTTGACCACCTGCACAAGGTCGCCGACCGCCCAGGTATTCACCGAGAAGCCGAATTTAATCTGCGCGGCGACTTTATCGCCATCGGTCACCGCCACTTCACGCATGTTGTCGCCGAAGCGGCAGACTTTCAGATGGCGGGTATCCTGTTTAGATACCGCCTGGCGCATCCATGCACCGATCCGCTGATGAGCCTGTCGATCCTGCCAGTGGCCGGTCACCACGCTGTGCTGCTGGCGCATACGCGCGCCGATGAAGCCGAACTCGCGGCCGCCGTGCGCGGTCTGGTTCAGGTTCATAAAGTCCATATCGATGCTGTCCCACGGCAGCGAGGCGTTGTACTGGGTGTGAAACTGCAGCAGCGGCTTGTTGAGGAGCGTCAGGCCATTAATCCACATTTTGGCCGGGGAGAAGGTATGCAGCCATACCACCAGGCCTGCGCATTTATCGTCATAGTTTGCATCGCGGCAGACGTGGGTTATCTCGTCCGGGGTGGTAGCCAGCGGTTTTAATACCAGTTTGCACGGCAGTTTGGCTTCAGCATTCAGGCTGTTCACCACATGTTCGGCATGTTTTGTCACCTGACGCAGCGCTTCCGCACCGTACAGATGCTGGCTGCCAATCACGAACCATACTTCGTAGTTATCAAAAATCGTCATTTGGGTGTCCTTAATGGGTGAGTGCTGCCTGAGTGTGCGGGGTCTTTTCCGCCGGCGCAGCCGAAGGGAGATACAGTTGCCCGGCGCTGACCGACCACTGCTGGTAGCGCTGATAAAGTTGTTCAAAGCGTTGGGCCTGAGCCGGTCGCGGCTGCAGAGTGCTTTCGACCTGGCTTGCCATGTTGTGCTGAGCCGTCGGGATATCCTGATACACGCCGGCGGCGACGGCGGCGAAGATCGCCGCGCCGAGCGCGCAGCATTGATCGGAAGCGACAATTTGCAGCGGTCGGTTCAGGACATCGCAGCAGGCCTGCATGATGACCGGGTTTTTGCGCGCGATTCCGCCCAGCGCCATCACGTTGTTGACCGGGATACCCTGTTCGGTGAAGCACTCCATAATCGCGCGCGCGCCGAAGGCGGTGGCCGCGACCAGGCCGCCAAATAATGCCGGCGCATCGGTGGCGAGGTTCAGGTCGGTGATGACCCCTTTCAGACGCTGGTTGGCGTTTGGCGTGCGGCGGCCGTTGAACCAGTCCAGCACCACCGGCAAATGTTCAAGCGATGGGTTGGCCGCCCAGGCCTCGGTGAGCGAAGGCAGCAGCTGTTTCTGCTGAGCGCTAATCTGCGCTTTCAGTTCCGGATGCTGTCGGGCCAGCTGTTCCAGCGGCCAGCCGAGAATACGGCCAAACCAGGCGTAGATATCGCCAAAGGCGGACTGCCCGGCTTCCATACCGATAAAGTCCGGGACCACGCTGCCGTCGACCTGGCCACAGATCCCTTTCACCGTGCGATCGCCCACGCTTCGTTTGTCGGCGATCAGGATGTCGCAGGTGGAGGTGCCGATCACTTTGACCAGCGCGTTGGGCTGTGCGCCGGCCCCCACCGCGCCCATATGGCAATCGAACGCGCCGCCGGAGAGAATGACGGTTTCCGGCAGCCCAAGGCGCCGGGCCCATTCGGCGCAGAGGGTGCCGACCGGCACATCGGCAGTCCAGGTCTCGCTGAACAGCGGCCAGACAAGATGCTGATTGAGCAGCGGATCGAGTTCATCAAAGAAGCTGGCCGGCGGCAGTCCGCCCCAGCTCTTGTGCCACAGGGATTTATGCCCGGCGCTACAGCGGCCGCGGCGAATATCCTGTGGGCGGGTCGTTCCGCAGAGCAGGGCGGGGATCCAGTCGCACAGTTCAACCCACGATGCCGCCGCCTGCGCAACGGCGCTGTCCTGGCGCGTGACGTGGAGGATTTTGGCCCAGAACCATTCGCTGGAGTAGATGCCGCCGATATAGCGGGAGTAGTCTTCTTTACCCGGCTGGTGGCACAGGCGGGTGATGGCTTCCGCCTCTTCAACCGATGTGTGGTCCTTCCAGAGGACGAACATGGCGTTCGGGTTAGCGGCGAACTCGTCGCGCAGCGCCAGTACGTTGCCGTCGGCATCGATCGGCGCTGGCGTGGAACCGGTGCTGTCGACGCCGATGCCGACCACGCTGGCGCGCTGTTCGGCGCTCAATAACGCCAGCACGCTGTTCAGCGCCGCTTCCATCGATTCAATATAATCGCGCGGATGGTGGCGGAACTGGTTATTCGCGCTATCGCAAAACAGCCCTTGCTGCCAGCGCGGATACCACTCTACGCTGGTGGCAAGCTCTTCGCCGGTGGCGCATGCCACCGCCAGTGCGCGTACCGAATCACTACCAAAATCGAGGCCAATCGCAATCGCCATGCTGTTACTCCATGCTGAAAATCATTCATGGTGAAACAGTAGATATCCCCGGCGAAAACCGTCAGGCCGTATTCGCTAATCTTATGGACTATTTGGCTATGCCATCGCAAAGTGTGACGCTGTGCAAATATTGAATGTGGACTTTCCTGTCGTCGTTATAGACACTTTTGTTGTACAGTCAAATGGCTTTCATGGTGCGATATCGTCGGTTTTTACCGCGATGAGGCGGGTTTTAAGCTAAATTTCAACCGCCATCCCAGTACGGGGCGTCGCGTTGACGGTACAATACTGAATATGGACAATTGGTTTCCATAATATCTCCGGGAGCGCTGAGCTTATGGCTGAAATACAAAACGATCCGTTGTTGCCAGGTTACTCTTTTAACGCCCATCTGGTGACGGGGCTGACGCCGATTGATGCCGATGGCTATCTCGATTTCTTTATTGACCGTCCGCTCGGCATGAAAGGTTATATTCTGAACCTGACGGTACGCGGTGAAGGGGTGATTAATAACCACGATGAGCAGTTTATCTGCCGCCCGGGCGATATTTTGTTGTTTCCGCCGGGAGAAGTTCATCACTACGGCCGTCATCCCGATGCCCGGGAGTGGTATCACCAGTGGGTCTACTTCCGTCCGCGGGCGTACTGGCATGAATGGCTGAACTGGCCGACGATCTTCGCCCAGACCGGTTTTTTCCGTCCGGATGAGCAGTGGCAGGAGCGTTTTTGCGCGCTGTTTGGCCAGATCGTCGAGGCTGGTCAGGGAGCCGGACGTTATTCGGAACTGCTGGCGATAAACCTGCTGGAGCAGCTGCTGCTGCGACGTATGGAAGCGATCAATGAATCTCTGCATCCGCCGCTGGATAATCGCGTGCGCGATGCCTGCCAGTATATTAGCGATCACCTGGCCGATAGCCATTTCGATATCGCCAGCGTGGCCCAGCACGTCTGTCTGTCGCCGTCGCGTTTATCGCATCTGTTCCGCCAGCAGCTGGGGATCAGCGTGCTGGGATGGCGGGAAGATCAGCGGATCAGCCAGGCCAAACTGCTGCTCAGCACCACGCGTATGCCCATTGCCACGGTAGGGCGCAACGTAGGTTTCGAAGATCAGCTCTATTTTTCACGGGTGTTTAAAAAATGCACCGGCGCCAGTCCGAGTGAATTCCGCGCCGGGTGTGAATAAAACGTAAATAAAGTGAAATGACGCGCCGAATAATAGTCACAACCGGTAAACTATTCAGACAATTGATGGCTTGACGAAGGCGCGACGGCTCTGGAGAATCCGTGCTTCGTTTTGATACCGGGCACATTATGCAAGCATTGCTGGAACATTTTATCACCCAGTCCACGGTTTATTCGCTGATCGCCGTGATGCTGGTCGCTTTCCTTGAGTCGTTGGCGCTGGTGGGGCTGATATTGCCGGGGACGGTGATGATGGCGGGGCTGGGCGCACTGATCGGCAGCGGAGAGGTTAACTTCTGGCAGGCGTGGCTGGCGGGAATTGTCGGCTGTTTATTCGGTGACTGGATCTCATTCTGGCTCGGCTGGCGGTTTAAAAAGCCGCTGCACCGCTGGTCTTTCATGAAGAAAAATAAAGCGCTGCTGGATAAAACGGAGCATGCGCTGCATCAACATAGCATGATCACCATTCTGATCGGGCGTTTCGTCGGCCCGACGCGGCCGCTGGTGCCGATGGTCGCCGGCATGCTCGATCTCCCGGTCGCGAAATTCATTCTGCCTAACGTTATCGGCTGCCTGCTGTGGCCGCCGCTGTATTTTATGCCGGGGATTCTGGCCGGCGCGGCGATCGATATTCCTGCCGATGAAAACAGCGCCAGCTTTAAGTGGCTGCTGCTGCTGGCCGCGCTGCTGGTGTGGCTGGCGGGCTGGCTGTGCTGGCGCCTGTGGCGCAGTGCGAAAACGCAGGATCGGCTGACGCGGATCCTGCCGCGCGCGCGCCTGCTGTGGCTGGCTCCTGGTATGGTGGTATTGGCTGGCGTCGCGTTAACCGTGGCGCTGCGTCATCCGCTGATGCCGGTGTATCTCGATATTCTGCACAAGGTTATCGCGCGCTAATGCCCAGCAGGTGAGAGGCGCTGCTGTTACCGCTTAATAGCGCGTCGGTCGCGCCGTCCCAGGCTATCCGCCCGTCGGCCACCACCAGCGAGCGTGGGGCGATGCGGGCGGCATCTTCCACGCTATGCGACACCATCAGCAGGGTTAAATGCTGGCGCTGGCACACTTCGGCAACCAGCGTCAGCATCTCCTGACGCAGCGCCGGATCGAGCGCCGAGAAGGGTTCATCCAGCAGCAGGACCGGCTGTTCCCGCACCAGACAGCGCGCCAGCGCCGCGCGCTGCCGCTGGCCGCCGGAGAGTTCGCCCGGCAGTCTGTCGAGTAAATCCCCAATCCCCATTTGCCCGGTAATCGTCTGCAGGCTGGCGTGTTGCGTCGCGTTCAGCCTGAGGCCCGGATGCATGCCGAGGCCGATATTCTGGCGGATGGTGAGGTGGTTAAAGAGGTTGTTTTCCTGAAACAGCATCGACACCGGACGACGGGCCGGCGGGGTATCGGTATGCGGCTGGCCGTCAATCACAATGCTGCCGCTGACCGGCGGTAAAAAGCCAGCGATCAGATTCAGCAGCGTGCTCTTCCCCGCGCCGCTGGGGCCGAGGACGGCGAGGCGTTCACCCTGCGCGACGGAAAGCGTGAAACGCATCGGCAGATGCTGGTAAAGCCAGGTCACATCATTCAGTTTTAACATCACGCCCCGGGAGTTTCTCAATCACCGTAAAGAGTAAAAAGCACAGCAAGAGCAGCAGCAGGGCGGTCACGGCGCCGTCCTGGCTGCGATAGGCGCCAATTTGCTGATACAGATAGAACGGCAGCGTGCGGAACGCTTCATTGCCAAACAGCGCAACGGCGCCAAAATCCCCGATCGACAGCACGCAGGCAAAGGCCAGCGCCTGGGCCAGCGGCCGCTTTAACGCGCGTAGCTCAACGACCCTCAGGCGGGTAACACCGTTCATGCCGAGAGAGTGGCACAGCATGCCGTAGCGGGAGGCGATATCGCGCATGGGGTTTTCCAGCACCTTCAGCGCGTAGGGGATAGCCATCAGGGCGTTGGTGAAGATGACAATTCCGTCGGCGGATTCCGGCAGCCCGACGCTGTTATTGAGCAGTAAGAAGAAGCCGGTCGCCAGCACGATACCCGGCATCGCGAGGATCAGCATTCCGCTGAGCTCCAGCGCCTGGCCGGCCAGCGGCCGGCTGCGGAGACGCAGTTCGCGACTGCTCCATAGCAGCATCATGGTCAGGATGACGCTCAGCAGACCGGCGGCTAGCGCGATGCGCAGAGAGGTCCAGAACGCCTGCCACAGCGCGGGCTGGGCCAGCACGTTGAACAGATTGTTATTCAGACCGTCAACCACCACCGCCAGCAGCGGCGGCAGTAGCAACAGCAGGGCGATAACGATCAGCGCCACGTCGGCAAGACGGCTGTGCAGGCGGTCATCAGGATCGCGCCAGCCGTGAACCTGCGTCACCCCGATGGCAACCGCTTTGCTCAGCCGTTGGGCGAGCAGGACCAGCCCGAGGCAGCAGATCATCTGGATCAGCGCTAGCATCGCCGCGCGGGCCGGGTCATAATCAAAATTCAGCGCCTGATAGATCGCCAGTTCAATAGTGGTAGCCCGCGGGCCGCCGCCGAGCGACAGCACGGTGGCAAAGCTGGCGAAACAGAGCATAAAAATCAGCGCCGCCACGGGGGGAATCTGCCGTCGTAGCCACGGCCATTCCACCAGGCGAAAAAAGTGATAGCCGCGCATGCCCAGCTGGGCGGCTATCTGCCGCTGTTCACCGGGAATATTCTCCAGCGCCTGCAGCAGCAGGCGGGTTGCCATCGGCATGTTGAAGAAAACGTGGGCCAGCAAAATGCCCTGTAGGCCATAGGGGGAGAAATCCCACTGCCAGCCGACGGCGTGAAACAGCGTCGCCAGCCAGCCCTGATGGCCATAGACGCTAAGAATACCAAACACGGCCACCAGCACCGGGAGGATCAGCGTCATCGCGCACAGGCGCAGCAGCAGGGTGCGTCCCGGAAAGCGGCGGCGGTACAGCGCGCGGGCGAGAAAGATAGCCGGTACGACGGAGAGAAGCGCCGAGAGAAACGCCTGCCAGAAGGAGAAACGCACCACGTGCCACAGATAGCTATCGCGGAACACCGAATGCCATGCCGCCTCCGGCGCGCTGCTCCAGAGCGCCAGAAACGCGGCCAGCGCGACGGCGACCAGCACCGTGGCGGCCGTCAGGCCCGGTACCAGCCAGCCGATGCTTAGCGGCTGACGGCGCGTTGCCATGCGCTGATCCAGGTCTGACGTTCTGCGGCGACCTGCTGCGGGGTAAACTCGAGGGTGGTTTGCGGTTTCACCAGCGTGTCAAAACCCGCCGGCAGCGCAACCTGGGTCACCGGATACATCCAGTTGCCGGTCGGGATCGCGTTCTGGAAACCTGGGGAAACCATAAACCGGAGGAATTTTTCCGCCAGCTCAGGCTGTTTGCTGGCGGCGGTGCGCGCCGCGACTTCAACCTGCAGATAGTGGCCTTCGGCAAAATCGGCGGCCGCGTAGTGGTCTTTCTTCTCTTCAATCAGATGGTAGGCCGGCGAGGTGGTATAGCTGAGGACCAGATCGCTTTCCCCTTTCAGGAACAGACCGTAGGCCTCACTCCAGCCTTTCGTGACGGTGACGGTTTTCGCCGCCAGTTTCTGCCAGGCCTCCGGCGCCTTATCGCCATATACTTTCTGCATCCACAGCAGCAGCCCCAGCCCCGGCGTACTGGTGCGCGGATCTTCGTAGATCACGCGCCATTTTTGTTCGCTTTCGACCAGCTCTTTCAGGCTTTTCGGCGGATTTTTTAGCTTGTTTTTATCGTAGACGAAGGCGAAGTAGCCGTAGTCGTACGGCACAAAGGTATCGTTATTCCAGCCGCCCGGCACCGTGACCGCGGTGGTCGGGATATGACTTTTGGCGAACAATTTGCTCTGCGCCGCCGCTTCCAGCAGATTGTTATCCAGCCCGAGCACCACATCGGCTTTGCTATTTTTGCCTTCCATCCGCAGACGGTTAAGCAACGACACGCCGTCTTCCAGCGCCACGAACTTCAGTTCGCAGCCGCAGTCGGCTTCAAAGGCTTTTTTGACCACCGGACCCGGGCCCCATTCGGCTGAGAAAGAGTCATAGGTGTAGACGGTAAGCACCGGTTTGGCAAAAACGGGGGCGGCGACCAGCGCCAGCAGCGGAAGTAATTTTTTCAACACTTTGCACCTCATAAAAAAGGGGGGGCAAAGGATTTTGAGTGGGCCTCAAATCCCTTCGCCGGCGTTATCCGGATCAGGTTCGACGGGTATTTTCTCAGCCTGTACGCTTCATCAGATGAGTCTGCGCACGTTTATCAGCACCCCGTTGAGAACGGCGTTAGTGTAATGATTTTGTGAGTGGACGGAAAGCGCTTAAACGCCCGGCTCATCAGGACTATTTGATGGTTATGTTGCGCCGGGGCCGCGCGCAAAACCCTCACGCGCCCGCCGCTGGCAGCAACAATGGCGCCTGCGGAGAAAAACGCTACGGCTCCGGCGGCGCAAACCATGCGGATTTGAAATCAAACCAGCCGAGGGTATTCATTCTCACGCCGCGCATACTGCGCTGCCCCTGGATCATCAGCCAGTGGTGGATCAGCGGGACGATGGTTTGACTGGCCAGCAGCTGCTGGCTCCAGGTGGCCGGGTTTAACTCGCCCGC
This sequence comes from Klebsiella sp. NPDC088457, assembly GCF_044900465.1. NCBI lineage: Bacteria > Pseudomonadati > Pseudomonadota > Gammaproteobacteria > Enterobacterales > Enterobacteriaceae > Klebsiella > Klebsiella sp. NPDC088457. The sequence continues at coordinate 38,823 of NZ_JBJDNH010000004.1, forward strand.
ATGCCAGCGGCTGGCGTCCTTCTCCCAGTCGATGGGGATACAATGCCGGATCAGCGGGACTTCATACAGCCAGGCGAAAAGAGAAAAATCAATCGGCAGGGTAAAGTTGGCGCTGTTCAACCAGACGTCGCTGACGACATCGCCGCGGTGCCACTCTTCATACTCCAGCTCCTGAATCACCAGCTTCACCTCGTGCTCCGCCAGCAGCGTCGCCATGATCCCGCCCATGACGCGGTGCTCGACGTGGTCCTGGTAATAGGTCAGGGTGACGGATTCCAGACCCGGCGGTTTTTCACAGACGTGGCTGCGGGCGTGGTGCCAGCGGGGCAGCAGGCCATAGGCCGGAAACCAGTTGCCCTGGTAGTGTTCGCCCGCGTGGTAAAGCAGGTTCGCAGGCTGGAACAGATAGCTCAGCCACTGGCGCACCGCGGCGTTGCCGCCAAGCGGGCTGCGCGCATCAAACAGCAGGTAATAGCACCCTTCCTCAAGACGGCTCTCTATCGCTTTCTCACTGTGCGTTGTCCCCTGCAGGGTTAAGCCGCCGTTGGGTTCGTCGCTAATCTCCGGGAGCACCCAGACGTTAACCTCATCGATTAACGCCCGGTAGCCGAAATAGTCGTCGAAGGCGTGGATCTTCAGCTGATTTTGATTGTTGCGCACCACCGCATAAGGGCCGGTGCCTACCGGCATGCTGGCGAAGTTTGCCATCGACTGCCATTCACGCGGCAGCACCACCGCCGAAACCTGCCCCAACAGCCACGGTAGCCAGCGATCGGGTTGGGTAAGATGAATATCCAGCGTCCAGGCCGTGGGCGAGACAATACGCGCGATGTGTGAGTAGAGCGGCAGGGTATTGCTGCGTTGCAAAGAGGCGATGACATCCTCCATCTCCAGCTCTCTGCCGTGGTGAAAATGAATGCCGGGGCGCAGAAAAAAGCGCCAGTGGGTCGGTGAAAGCTGCTGCCAGTGGTGGGCAATATCGGCTTCCAGTTCCCCGTTTTCCTCATTTACCCGCGTCAGGGCGCTGAAGATCTGCCTGGCGATATGGTTTTCCGAGCGGCGCAGCGCGCTGCCGGGCAACAGATTTTTCATTGGCCGGTAGTAGAGCACGCGCAGAATATGCCGCCCCTGACGGAAGCTGCGGCCAAGGTGCGAGACCAGCATCTGACGTACCGCGGCTTTATCGCCGACCAGCTGCACCAGCTGATCGATACGATCCTGCTCAAGCAGATCCTCCGCCCTCTGCTGCTGCAACGCCAGCCCGGTATAAAGGAAAGCCAGCTTTGAACGCTTGCCGCGTCCGGCTTCCGCCTTCCAGGTTAACCAACCGCGTTCTTCCATCATATTCAGCAGCGTGCGCATATGTCGGCGCGAGCAGCACAGCATCTCCGCCAGCTCGTTGAGGGTCGTCTCCTGCGATTGACCGTCGCAGCATTGCCATAAGCGGATGAACTGTTGTTGCAGACGAGCGGAAGACATAAAAGGGGAACTCCTGATGAAAACTCAGCAATTTATTAATCCCTATATTAGGCCAATAATAGATTCCGATGAAGCGAGGAGGTGAATATGATGAGGTCAACCGCGAAACAGTTCTACCAACGCTACTTTTCTGCGACGCAGGACGCGTCATGGCTGGCCCGCCTGATGGCAGGGAGACAGCAGGAAATACTCGGCGAACTGATGCAGTGGGGAGTTACGTCACCGACCTCTGATCATTGACTTGCCTACATCATGTGTGACTGAGTATTGGTGTGTACTTATCGTCTTTCAAACCCAGGCCAGTTGGCTGAGCCAGAACGTTCCGGTCGCCTGCCTGTCACTTGAAATAGATAGAGTATAAAATCACCCGCCAGCAGATTGCTTCTGCTGGCTTTTTTCGTTTTCTTCGCGTGCTTTAAGGACATGACATGCTGTGGTTAATGACGATGGGACGCCGGCTTAACGGCGTCTACGCGGCTTTTATGCTGGTTGCTTTTATGATGGGCATAGCGGGCGCGCTGCAGGCACCTACCCTCAGCTTATTCCTCAGCCGCGAGGTCGGCGCACAGCCTTTCTGGGTGGGGTTGTTTTATACCGTTAACGCGATCGCCGGGATCCTCGTGAGTCTGGCGCTGGCGAAACGGTCCGATAGTCAGGGCGATCGCCGTCGGCTGATCATGTTCTGCTGCCTGATGGCGGTAGGCAATGCGCTGCTGTTTGCCTTTAATCGTCACTACTTAACCTTGATCACCTGCGGCGTGATGCTGGCGTCGATAGCCAATGCCGCGATGCCGCAGCTGTTCGCCCTGGCGCGGGAATATGCCGATAGTTCGGCGCGGGAAGTGGTGATGTTCAGCTCGATCATGCGTGCTCAGCTGTCGCTGGCGTGGGTGATCGGTCCGCCGCTGGCCTTTATGCTGGCGCTGAATTATGGCTTTACCACTATGTTCACGATTGCCGCCGGGATTTTCGTCATTAGCCTGGTGCTGATCGCGTTCAAGCTACCGTCGGTTGCCCGGGTGGAACAACCTTCAGAAACGGCGGGGGCGCTAGCCCAGGCCGGCGGCTGGCAGGATAAAAACGTCCGCATGCTGTTTATCGCCTCGACGCTGATGTGGACCTACAACACCATGTATATCATCGACATGCCGTTGTGGATCAGCAGCGATCTTGGCCTGCCGGACAGCCTTGCCGGGATCTTAATGGGCACCGCGGCCGGTCTGGAAATTCCGGCGATGATCCTGGCGGGTTATTACGTGAAGCGCTGGGGCAAGCGTAAAATGATGGTCGCGGCGGTCGCGGCCGGGGTGCTGTTTTATCTCGGCCTGATAGTGTTTCACGACCGTACCGCGCTGCTGGCGCTGCAGCTGTTCAATGCGATTTTCATCGGCATTGTCGCCGGGATCGGCATGCTGTGGTTCCAGGATCTGATGCCTGGCCGGGCTGGCGCGGCGACCACGCTGTTTACCAACAGTATTTCCACCGGCGTGATTCTGGCCGGGGTGCTGCAGGGCGCGCTGTCGCAAAGCTACGGTCACGCCAGCGTCTACTGGGTGATTGCGGCGATTTCGCTGGTGACCCTGTTCCTGACCAGTAAAGTTAAGGATATTTAGCTTGTTGTCCCGCACCACGAAGTGCCGTGCGGGATGCGATTCAGGAAAGGATATCCATCATTTCGCGCAGCTGGCGTACGGCAATTTGCCCGGGTGCCGATGCCTGCCCCACGCTGCCGAAGGTCATGGCTGAACCAAATATGCGGCCGGTAACCCGGCTGACGCCGCCCAGTTTTCCCATTGACATGGTGATTAACGGGCGCGTGGCGTAGCGCTCTTTCATCACCAGCGTGGCTGAGAGTAAGGTCAACACATCCTGCGGCGACTGAGGCATTACCGCTATTTTGGGTAAGTCGGCGCCCAGATCCTGCATGCGACGCAGCCGGGAAACGATCTCATCCTGCGCCGGCGTCTGGTGGAAGTCATGATTGCTCATAATCACTTTCACTCCGGCAAAGTGAGCCGTGTTGACCAGCGTCCGGATCGACCTTTCATCATTGAACAGTTCAATATCAATCACGTCGACCAGCCCGCTGGCGACCGCCTGACGGTTAAGCGCAAAGTATGCTTCGTCAGTGAGTTCAGTTTCTCCACCCTCTTTTTGGCTGCGAAAGGTGAACAGCAGCGGAGTGCCGACAAGCAGCGGGTGTATCTCCGCCAGCGCCTGCAGGACCTGCTGCGGCTCATGGACCGCGGTAAAGTGGTCGACACGCCATTCGATAATATCGGCGCCGACTGCAGCCAATGTAGCGGCATGGGTTTTCAGTTCATCAAGCGTTTTACCGATCAGCGGTACGCAAATCAGCGTTGTCCCTTCCTGGAAGGTGATGTTTTTAACCGTTACAGCGTTTGTCATGGCGGTGCTCGCGCGAGTGGAGGGGAACGACTTCCGGCTGTCGCCGCAGCATCAGAAGGCATAAAAAAATGCCCGGTCACATGGGACCGGGCAGGGGAGACAGCGGCGATATTAGTTCATAAAGGCCGGCAGCTTGTTCTCGTAGGCCGAAATCGCCTCTTCGTGCTGCAGGGTCAGGCCGATGCTATCGAGGCCATTGAGCATGCAGTGGCGGCGGAAGGCGTCAATGTTAAAGCGATAGGTTTTGTCGCCCGCTTTCACCACTTCCGCTTCCAGATCCACCTCGAACCTGATGCCCGGATTGGCCTGAACCAGCTTAAACATCTCATCGACCTGCTCATCGCTCAGGGTCACCGGCAGCAGCTGGTTGTTAAAGCTGTTACCGTAGAAGATATCGGCAAAGCTGGGGGCGATGACCACTTTAAAGCCATAATCGGTCAATGCCCACGGCGCATGTTCCCGCGAGGAGCCGCAGCCGAAGTTTTCGCGCGCCAGCAGGATCGAGGCGCCTTTAAACTCCGGGAAGTTGAGGACGAATTCCGGGTTGGGCTGCTGCCCCTGGTCGTCGAGAAAACGCCAGTCATTGAACAGATGCGCGCCAAAACCGGTGCGCGTGACTTTCTGCAGGAACTGCTTGGGAATGATCGCATCGGTGTCGACGTTTGCGGCATCCAGCGGAACCACCAGACCCGTATGTTGGGTAAATTTCTCTGCCATGATGGTCTCCTTATTTGATGTCGCGGATGTCGGCAAAATGGCCGGTAACGGCTGCCGCTGCGGCCATTGCCGGGCTGACTAAGTGGGTACGTCCGCCGCGGCCCTGACGGCCTTCAAAGTTACGGTTGCTGGTGGATGCGCAGCGCTCGCCCGGGTTCAGGCGGTCATTATTCATCGCCAGACACATGGAGCAACCCGGCAGGCGCCATTCAAAACCGGCTTCGATAAAGATCTTATCCAGGCCTTCGGCTTCCGCCTGGGCTTTCACCGGCCCTGAGCCAGGTACCACTAACGCCTGTACGCCAGGCGCCACTTTACGCCCTTTGGCGATTTCCGCTGCCGCGCGTAAATCTTCAATACGCGAGTTGGTGCAGGAGCCGATAAAGACTTTATCGATAGCCACGTCGGTTAACGGGATCCCCGGTTTCAGGCCCATATAGGCCAACGCTTTTTCCGCGCTGGCGCGTTCAACCGGATCGGCGAAAGAGGCCGGGTCGGGAATCATTTCGGTGACGGAGATAACCTGCCCTGGATTGGTGCCCCAGGTAACCTGCGGGGCAATCTCTTCTGCCTGCAGGGTGACCACGGTGTCAAAAGTGGCATCGGCGTCGGTTTTCAGGGTTTTCCAGTATGCAACGGCCTCGTCGAAGTTCTGGCCCTTCGGTGCGTGCAGACGCCCCTTCACATAGTTGAAGGTGGTTTCATCCGGTGCGACCAGGCCCGCTTTGGCGCCCATCTCAATCGCCATATTACACAGGGTCATACGGCCTTCCATGCTCAGATCGCGGATGGCTTCGCCGCAGAATTCCACCACGTGGCCGGTACCGCCGGCGCTGCCGGTTTTGCCGATAATCGCCAGAACGATATCTTTCGCGGTGATACCCGGCGCCGCTTTACCTTTTACTTCAATCTTCATGGTTTTGGCGCGACCCTGCTTCAGGGTCTGGGTCGCCAGAACGTGTTCTACTTCGGAGGTCCCGATACCGAAGGCCAGCGCGCCAAATGCGCCATGAGTGGCGGTATGGGAATCGCCGCAGACGATGGTCATCCCCGGCAGGGTGACGCCCTGTTCCGGCCCCATCACGTGGACGATACCCTGGTACGGGTGGTTCAGGTCATACAGCTCCACGCCGAACTCTTTACAGTTCTTAATCAACTCCTGCATCTGGATACGCGCCATCTCGCCAGACGCGTTGATGTCTTTCGTCTGGGTGGAAACGTTATGATCCATGGTGGCGAAGGTTTTACCCGGCTGGCGAACCTGACGGTTGTGTGCGCGCAGGCCGTCAAATGCCTGCGGCGAGGTCACCTCGTGTACCAGATGACGGTCGATGTACAGCAAAGGGGTTTCATTTTGCGCTGCATAAACGACGTGAGCATCAAACAATTTTTCGTATAACGTCTTCGCCATGATTACACCCCTTCAGCGATATAGCGGGCAATGATATCGCCCATTTCATCGGTACTGACCGCCGCCGCGCCGCGAGCTAAATCGCCGGTACGTACGCCTTCTTCTAATGCACGGTTGATGGCGTTTTCAATCGCCGTTGCCGCCGTATCGGCATCCAGGCTATAGCGCAACAGCAGCGCCAGAGAGAGGATTTGCGCGATCGGGTTGGCGATATTTTTGCCTGCGATGTCCGGGGCGGAGCCGCCGGCGGGTTCATACAGACCAAAGCCTTGTTCATTGAGGCTGGCTGACGGCAGCATCCCCATGGAACCGGTGATCATAGCGCACTCGTCAGACAGGATGTCGCCGAACAGGTTGGAGCACAGCAGCACATCGAACTGGGACGGATCTTTAATCAGCTGCATGGTGGCGTTGTCGATGTACATATGCGCCAGCTCAACGTCCGGATACTCTTTGGCGATTTCGCTGACGATTTCGCGCCACAGGATAGAAGATTGCAGAACGTTGGCTTTATCGATAGACGTGACTTTACGGCGACGCTTGCGGGCCGATTCAAAGGCGATGCGAGCGATGCGTTCGATTTCGAAGCGGTGATAAACCTCGGTATCAAACGCTTTCTCATGCTGGCCGCTGCCTTCACGGCCCTTTGGCTGGCCGAAATAGATGCCGCCGGTCAGTTCACGGACGCACAGAATGTCGAAGCCGTTCGCGGCGATATCCGCGCGCAGCGGGCAAAACTCTTCCAGCCCCTGGTACAGCTTCGCCGGACGCAGGTTGCTGAATAATTTGAAGTGTTTACGCAGCGGCAGCAAGGCGCCGCGCTCCGGCTGCCCGGCAGGGGGCAGGTGTTCCCATTTCGGGCCGCCGACGGAGCCGAACAGAATCGCGTCGGCCTGCTCGCAGCCGTCCACGGTCGCCTGCGGCAGCGGGGTGCCCTGGCGGTCGATGGCGATACCGCCAACATCATACTGGCTGGTGGTAATGCGCATATTAAAACGGTTACGGACAGCTTCCAGTACTTTCATCGCCTGGTTCATGACTTCCGGGCCAATGCCATCACCTGGCAAAACAGCAATATGGTAATTCTTCGACATTACACGGTTTCCTTCTTGTTCTCGTTATTTTGAGCTTTGCGTTGCAACTCTTTTTCCACTTCGGCGGCACGCCAGATGTTGTTGAGGACGTGAACCATCGCCTTCGCGGAGGACTCGACGATATCCGTCGCCAGCCCGACGCCGTGGAAGCGACGACCGTTGTAGTTCACCACGATGTCCACCTGACCCAGCGCATCTTTACCATGACCCTTGGCGCTCAGGCCATATTTCACCAGTTCGATATCATATTCGGTGACGCGGTTGATGGCCTGGTACACCGCATCGACCGGGCCGTTGCCGTTGGCGGCTTCGGATTTCACCTCATCACCGCAGGCCAGTTTGACGGAGGCGGTGGCGATAGCGTTAGAGCCGGACTGGACGCTAAAGTAATCCAGACGGAAATGTTCCGGTTCTTCCTGCTGTTTATTGATGAAAGCCAGCGCTTCGAGGTCGTAGTCGAAGACCTGGCCTTTTTTGTCCGCCAGCTTCAGGAACGCGTCATACAGGTGATCCATGTTGTAATCGCTTTCCTTGTAGCCCATCTCTTCCATGCGGTGTTTCACTGCCGCACGGCCGGAGCGGGAGGTCAGGTTCAGCTGTACCTGATTCAGACCGATGGATTCCGGGGTCATGATTTCGTAGTTTTCGCGATTCTTCAGCACGCCGTCCTGATGGATACCGGAGGAGTGGGCGAAGGCGCCGGTGCCGACGATGGCTTTGTTAGCCGGGATCGGCATGTTGCAAATCTGGCTGACCGTCTGGCTGGTACGCCAGATTTCATTGTGATTAATGGCGGTGTGGACATTCATAATGTCTTTGCGCACTTTGATCGCCATAATCACTTCTTCCAGCGAACAGTTGCCTGCGCGCTCACCGATGCCGTTCATAGCGCCTTCGACCTGACGCGCGCCAGCGTGTACCGCGCCGATGGCGTTGCCGACGGCCAAACCTAAGTCGTCATGGGTATGAACGGAGATGATGGCTTTGTCGATATTAGGGACGCGATCGTACAGGCCGGTAATGATGTTGGAGAATTCGAACGGCATGGTGTAGCCGACGGTGTCCGGGATATTAATGGTGGTGGCGCCGGCGTTGATGGCGGCTTCTACCACGCGCGCCAGGTCGGCAATCGGCGTGCGGCCGGCGTCTTCGCAGGAGAACTCGACGTCGTCGGTATAGTTGCGTGCGCGTTTAATCATGTAGATCGACCGCTCAATCACCTCATCCAGGGTGCTACGCAGCTTGGTGGCGATGTGCATCGGCGACGTGGCGATAAAGGTGTGAATACGGAACGCTTCGGCGACTTTTAATGATTCGGCCGCGACATCAATGTCTTTCTCGACGCAGCGGGCCAGACCGCAGACGCGGCTGTTTTTGATGGTGCGCGCGATAGTTTGTACAGATTCAAAGTCGCCCGGAGAAGAAACAGGAAAACCGACTTCCATCACGTCAACGCCCATACGCTCAAGGGCCAGGGCAATCTGCAGTTTCTCTTTGACGCTCAGGCTGGCCTGTAACGCTTGTTCCCCGTCACGTAAGGTCGTATCGAAAATAATGACTTGCTGGCTCATGGTTTAGATCCTTAATCGGTGTCCTGGGCGCCTTGCTGACGAGCATAAAAAAACCCGCGCAACGGCGCGGGTTTTATAGTCTTGCTGGAAGATGACTTAACGCTGAACGTCGCCCAACAGCCTACCGCGCATAATGGATGCGTTTAGTAGTAGTAGGCTGGTGAAACGAGTGCTGCGAATCATTGCGTCAAACTCCAGATGAAATCGATATGCTTTTAGAGTTACTGGATACGCGTTTTGATGTCAACCCCTGGGCAAGAAAAAACGCTTTTTACTTCAGAATGGAATTAGCGCATTGTGCTGAGGAACGGCCTTATTCGCCGAGGATAATTTTTTAAATCGCCTCATTTTGGGGCGGCAGTTAAACCTGCTGGCGTCATGGCTTTTCCGACAACGCAAAGTGCTGCCGGACATTGCCGGGAATTATCTGAATAAATGTCATGAATTTATCAGTCTTATGAATGTATTGATTTAAGTTTCGTGGAATTATCAATGATAATGAGCGGTAAATTCTGGAAAGTGCTAATGCAACGCCTTGAATAAGGCTTAAATTAAAGTGGGGGTAGGTAATAGCGTTTTTTTTCTGCCAATTACGCGTTCCTTTAACGTTATCAACTCATCAATGGACGTGAAGGTCTTTAGGATTTTTTCTAATAAATTAACGAGCGCGGCGTGACTTATAATTTTGATATATTCCTAAAATGCGTTTTTGCCCTTTTGCAAATGAAATATGTGTGGTAAATGATATTTCCTGTACTGATTGCCGCACTTTTAGAAAGGGAATTTAGCGTGATGGTGGAGTTAGATATGATAATTGAAACCTCTGAGCCTGAATCCACCCTCGAAGAAAGGGGAATGACGAAACCTCAGCTTCGAACGGTCGATCTTAATCTGCTTACCGTTTTTGATGCGGTGATGCAGGAACAAAATATTACTCGCGCGGCTCATTCCCTTGGTATGTCTCAGCCAGCGGTGAGCAATGCCGTATCACGACTGAAGGTGATGTTTAACGATGAACTGTTCGTTCGCTATGGCCGGGGGATTCAGCCGACGGCCCGCGCCTTCCAGCTGTTCGGCGCGGTGCGTCAGGCGCTGCAGCTGGTGCAGAATGAACTACCCGGCTCCGGCTTTGAGCCCATAAGCAGCGAACGGGTTTTCAATCTGTGCGTGTGCAGCCCCCTGGATCACTCTCTGACATCGGTTATTTTCAACCGGGTTAATGACATTGCGCCGAATATACAGTTAATTTTTAAAACATCGCTGAATCAAAACACCGAGCATCAACTACGTTACCAGGAAATTGAATTTGTTATTGGTTATGAAGAGTTCCGGCGGCCTGAGTTTGCCTGTATTCCGTTATTTAAAGATGAAATGGTATTAGTCACCAGTGGCAAACACCCGCGTATTTCCGGGGCTGCGGTGGAGGCAGATATTTATCGGGAGGAACATGCGGTTGTAGCCCTCGATCGCTATGCCTCATTTAGTCTACCCTGGTATCACTCCGTCGACCGGCAGGCGCGAATCGCCTATCAGGGTAATGCTATGATTAGCGTATTAAATGTTGTTTCGCAAACGGATATGGTGGCAATTGCCCCGCGCTGGCTGGCAAGCGAATTTGCAGAGAAGCTTGGGCTGCAATTACTACCTTTGCCGCTGAAGGAGAATAACCGCACCTGTTATCTTTCCTGGCATGAGGCCGCCGGTCGCGATAAAGGTCATCAGTGGATGGAAGAATTACTGGTGAGTATCTGCCAGCGCTAAGCGTTCTTTCACACAAACGGGAGCAAAGGTTCCCGCTTTGTGTGATTAACACCGCAGAATACAGAATTTTATTCTGTTTACTGTCTGGCGCTGCGCTGAACGGCAAATGAAAAATGGATGATTTTCTGTCGCCAGACCATTTGTCCGAGTAATTCATCCAACCGTTTCTCATTTATGAAGCTTTTAACCACGTTTCATATCAAATTCTTATCTTTTATTCTTTTGCTAGCCCGCGTGCCGGTGAGGAGGCGAATTGCCTGCCCGTTGGCGAGCAGTTATGGTAGGCATACGCAGTCCATTCACCTCAATACCAGGAGTCGATTCCTGGCATTGTGCGAACGCGCGGAAATTGAATTCTGCTGTCGTTAAAAACAATAAGCCTGGAGGCAAACCATGGAGATGTTGTCAGGAGCCGAGATGGTCGTCCAATCGCTTGTCGATCAGGGCGTCAAGCAAGTGTTCGGTTATCCCGGGGGCGCGGTCCTCGATATCTATGATGCGTTGCATACCCTTGGCGGTATCGATCATATTCTGGTGCGCCATGAGCAGGCGGCGGTGCACATGGCGGACGGTCTTGCTCGCGCGACCGGCGAAGTTGGTGTTGTCCTGGTGACCTCAGGTCCGGGCGCGACCAATGCCATCACCGGGATCGCAACGGCCTACATGGATTCTGTTCCGCTGGTGATCCTCTCCGGACAGGTGGCGACTTCCCTGATTGGTTACGATGCTTTCCAGGAGTGTGATATGGTCGGCATCTCCCGGCCGGTGGTGAAACACAGCTTCCTTGTGAAACAAACGGAAGATATCCCGGGCGTTCTGAAGAAAGCGTTCTGGCTGGCGGCCAGCGGGCGTCCAGGCCCGGTAGTGGTTGATTTACCCAAAGATATTCTCAATCCGGCTAACAAGCTGCCCTACGTCTGGCCAGATACCGTCAGCATGCGTTCCTATAATCCGACGACCAGCGGTCATAAAGGGCAAATCAAACGTGCTCTGCAAACGCTGGTGGCGGCGAAACATCCGGTCGTGTACGTCGGCGGCGGGGCGATTAACGCCCGGTGCGAAGAACAGCTGCGTACCCTGGTGGAAAAACTGAACCTGCCGGTTGCCTCATCGCTGATGGGGCTGGGGGCTTTCCCGGCCACGCATCCGCAGGCGCTCGGTATGCTGGGGATGCACGGCACTTACGAAGCCAATATGACCATGCACCACTCCGACGTCATTTTTGCCGTCGGCGTGCGTTTTGACGATCGCACCACCAACAATCTGGCGAAATACTGCCCGAATGCCACGGTGCTGCATATTGATATCGATCCGACCTCTATTTCGAAAACGGTGCCGGCGGATGTGCCGATCGTCGGCGATGCCCGTCAGGTGCTGGATCAAATGCTCGAACTGCTGGAGCAGGAAGAGGCGCAGCAGCCGCACGATGAGCTCCGCGACTGGTGGCAGCGGATCGAGCAGTGGCGCGCGCGCCACTGCCTGCAATACGATATGCAAAGCGGCAAGATCAAACCGCAGGCGGTGATTGAGACGATCTGGCGTCTGACCAACGGCGATGCCTACGTCACCTCCGATGTCGGCCAGCATCAGATGTTTGCCGCGCTGTATTATCCTTTCGATAAACCAAGACGTTGGATTAACTCCGGCGGTCTGGGCACCATGGGGTTTGGTCTGCCTGCCGCCCTCGGCGTGAAGATGGCGCTGCCTGAGGAAACCGTCGTTTGTGTGACCGGCGATGGCAGCATCCAGATGAATATTCAGGAGCTTTCCACCGCGCTGCAGTATGAGCTGCCGGTACTGGTGCTGAACCTCAACAACCGCTATCTCGGGATGGTGAAGCAGTGGCAGGATATGATCTATTCCGGCCGCCATTCACAGTCCTATATGGAGTCGTTGCCGGATTTTGTCCGGGTGGCGGAAGCCTATGGCCACGTGGGGATTCGCATCAGCGAACCGCAGGAGCTGGAGTCGAAGCTGGCCGAAGCGCTGGAGCAGGTGCGTAATCATCGTCTGGTCTTTGTCGATGTGACGGTAGACGGCAGCGAGCATGTGTACCCCATGCAGATCCGCGGCGGCGGCATGGATGAGATGTGGTTGAGCAAAACGGAGAGAACCTGATTATGCGCCGGATATTATCTGTCTTACTGGAAAACGAATCGGGCGCCTTATCGCGCGTCATCGGTCTCTTTGCGCAGCGTGGGTATAACATTGAAAGCCTGACGGTGGCGCCGACCGACGATCCAACGCTCTCGCGCATGACCATTCAGACCGTCGGCGATGAGAAAGCGATCGAACAGATTGAAAAACAGCTGCACAAGCTGGTGGACGTACTGCGGGTCAGCGAGCTCGGACAGAGCTCGCACGTGGAACGTGAAATTATGTTAGTTAAAGTTCAGGCGAGCGGCTTTGGTCGCGAAGAGGTGAAACGCAATACGGAGATTTTCCGTGGGCAGATCATCGATGTCACCCCGTCTATCTACACCGTTCAGCTGGCGGGTACCAGCGATAAGCTGGACGCCTTCCTCGCTTCGCTGCGCGACGTCGCGCGAATTGTCGAAGTGGCGCGCTCCGGCGTGGTGGGACTGTCGCGCGGCGATAAAATCATGCGCTGAGTCCCTGAAAGTGACGTAAAAATAGCCCGACACAATCTGTCGGGTTATTTTTTTGCGAAATCGGTGGGAACTGTAGACAAAAGCGGTTGCTGCGCTAACTATTCTGCGTTTAGATGTTATGTAAATGAATCCATAGCTGAAGAAAGGTTATGTTCTGTACTTATTACCCAAGGGGCAATTGTGAAACTGGATGAAATCGCCCGGCTGGCCGGTGTCTCGCGAACCACCGCTAGCTATGTGATTAATGGTAAAGCGAAGCAGTACCGCGTTAGCGACAAAACGGTTGAAAAAGTGATGGCTGTCGTTCGTGAGCACAACTATCACCCAAATGCGGTCGCTGCTGGCTTGCGTGCAGGACGTACGCGTTCTATTGGCCTGGTCATTCCCGATCTGGAAAATACCAGCTATACCCGTATTGCTAACTACCTGGAACGCCAGGCGCGCCAGCGCGGCTATCAGCTGCTGATCGCCTGTTCGGAAGATCAGCCTGATAACGAGATGCGCTGTATTGAGCATCTCCTGCAGCGTCAGGTCGATGCCATTATCGTCTCAACGTCATTACCACCTGAGCATCCGTTCTATCAGCGCTGGGCCAACGATCCTTTTCCGATTGTCGCCCTTGACCGTGCGCTCGATCGCGAGCATTTCACCAGCGTAGTCGGTGCCGATCAGGATGATGCGGAAATGCTGGCTGCTGAGCTGCGCAAATTCCCCGGCGAAAGCGTGCTCTATCTGGGCGCGTTGCCGGAGCTGTCGGTGAGCTTCCTGCGTGAACAGGGGTTCCGTAGCGCGTGGAGTGACGATCCGCGTGAGGTGCAGTATCTGTATGCCAACAGCTTTGAACGCGAAGCGGCGGCGCAGTTGTTTGAGAAGTGGCTGGAAACACATCCGATGCCGCAGGCGCTGTTCACCACCTCATTCCCGCTGTTGCAGGGGGTCATGGATGTGACGCTGCGTCGGGAAGGGAAACTGCCGTCCGAACTGGCGATTGCGACCTTCGGCGACAACGAACTGCTGGATTTCCTGCCGTGCCCGGTACTGGCCGTGGCCCAGCGCCATCGCGACGTTGCTGAACGCGTGCTGGAGATTGTGCTGGCCAGCCTTGACGAACCGCGTAAGCCAAAGCCGGGTTTAAGCCGTATCCGGCGTAATCTGTATCGCCGCGGTAGTCTGAACCGTCGCTGATCGCCAGGATTATTCGTATCGGGACGCCCGGATAATTTGTATCTGGCTCGCCAGACGAAGAATCGTCTGGCGATAATCCGTACAAATTATCATGAAAATGCCAAATTGAATCGCTTTCAGACAAATCCCTAAACTTCTTTACGCATTATTTTGTTTTATTCCGCAGGGCGTGTTCTGTAGTCTCCCCCGGCTATAAAAGAAGATAAATTGGCTTTTATTTGTATTATTTTGTTACATTCATTAAGTTAATCGCTGAATTAACAATCATTTTACGGCTAATCCGCCGCTCATCTCCCCGTACCCCGCAGCAAGAGTGCCTCTCCGACGACAAGAGACACTGTTAACGGACATCATAATCGCCTAAAATGCCGCTCGCGTCGCAAACTGACACTTTATATTTTCCCACCGAAGATATTTTGTTGCTTTTAACTGTTACGAATTTGTTGGTTGTTTTCTTACACGTATTCATAGCGTTAATTTGCCTCGTTTGGTGATGATTATTTCATCAGGCCTAATATCGGCTGCAAATAATGGGTTTTTGAGCTTCGTTGGTATTCGTGCTGGCTTGACAAGCTTTTCCTCCGCTCCGTAAACTCCTTCTGGTGGGAATTTGTGGGTTAAAGTGGCGAAAAGGGGTGAGGCTGGCATGTTCCGTGGGGCAACGTTAGTCAATCTCGACAGCAAAGGCCGTCTGGCCGTGCCGACGCGATACCGCGACGGGCTGATCGAAGACGCTTCCGGTCAACTGGTTTGTACCATTGACATTCATCACCCGTGCCTGCTGCTTTACCCCTTGCCTGAATGGGAAATCATCGAGCAAAAATTGTCGCGTTTATCGAGCATGAATCCCGTTGAGCGGCGTGTACAGCGTCTGCTTTTGGGTCATGCCAGCGAATGTCAGATGGATAATGCCGGGCGTCTGTTGATTGCGCCGGTGTTACGGCAACATGCCGGGCTGACAAAAGAAGTGATGCTGGTCGGGCAGTTCAATAAGTTTGAGCTGTGGGATGAAACGACCTGGTATCAACGGGTCAAGGAAGATATCGACGCTGAGCAGTCCGCTACCGACGAGCTATCGGAGCGTCTGCAGGATTTGTCTCTATAACATGATGGAAAATTTTAAACACACTACGGTACTTCTGGATGAAGCCGTCAAGGGCCTGAATATCCGTCCGGATGGTATCTACATTGATGGGACCTTTGGTCGCGGCGGACACTCGCGTCTGATCCTCTCCCAGCTGGGAGCGGAAGGCCGCCTGCTGGCTATCGATCGCGATCCGCAGGCTATCGCCGTGGCGAAGACCATTGATGATCCACGCTTTTCCATCATACATGGACCTTTCTCTGCGCTTGCAGATTATGTTAGTGAGCGCCAACTGACGGGCAAGATCGACGGGATTCTTCTCGATCTTGGCGTCTCTTCACCGCAGCTTGATGACGCTGAACGCGGCTTCTCGTTTATGCGCGATGGCCCGCTGGATATGCGGATGGATCCTACCCGCGGTCAGTCTGCCGCCGAGTGGCTCCAGACTGCCGAGGAGGCCGATATCGCCTGGGTGATTAAAACCTTTGGCGAAGAGCGTTTCGGTAAGCGTATCGCGCGCGCCATCGTTGAGCGCAACCGTATTGCACCCATGACCCGCACGAAAGAGCTGGCGGAAGTGGTGACGGCGGCGACCCCGGTGAAGGACAAGTTCAAACATCCCGCGACCCGTACCTTCCAGGCGGTGCGCATTTGGGTGAACAGTGAACTGGAGGAGATAGAGCAGGCGCTAAAAAGCTCGCTCAGCGTGAACAACTGGTTCTGGAACGTGACGCGCTG
>NZ_JBJDNH010000004.1:54893-96520 GCF_044900465.1 Klebsiella sp. NPDC088457
GGGCGGCTTTCGATCATCAGTTTCCACTCGCTGGAAGACCGTATTGTGAAGCGCTTTATGCGTGAGCAAAGCCGCGGTCCGCAGGTTCCGGCTGGGTTACCGATGACGGAAGAGCAGCTCAAAAAACTGGGCGGCCGTGAGTTGCGGGCACTAGGCAAGTTGATGCCGGGCGAAGAAGAGGTGGCAGAGAATCCACGGGCCCGTAGTTCAGTTCTGCGTATTGCAGAGAGGACGAACGCATGATCGGCAGAGTGACAGAAGCCTTAAGCAAAGTTAAAGGATCGTTAGGAAGCAACGAGCGTCATGCCTTGCCTGGCGTTATCGGGGACGATCTTCTGCGGTTTGGGAAGCTGCCACTCTGTCTGTTCATTTGCATCATCATAACGGCGATTACCGTAGTGACGACGGCGCACCATACCCGTCTGTTAACCGCGCAGCGTGAACAACTGGTTCTGGAACGTGACGCGCTGGATATTGAATGGCGAAACCTGATCCTCGAAGAGAACGCGCTCGGCGATCATAGTCGGGTTGAGCGGATCGCGACCGAGAAGTTGCAGATGCAACACGTCGATCCATCACAAGAAAATATCGTTGTACAAAAATAAGGATTATTGCGACGCATGAAAGCAGCGCCGAAAACGCTAAAACCAAAACGTCAGGAAGAACAGGCCAACTTTATCAGTTGGCGTTTTGCGTTGCTGTGCGGCTGTATTCTGCTGGCTCTGGCTTTCCTGTTGGGCCGCGTGGCCTGGCTGCAGGTGATCAGCCCGGACATGCTGGTGCGTCAGGGTGATATGCGATCTCTGCGCGTGCAGGAGGTTTCGACCGCCCGCGGGATGATTACCGACCGCTCAGGCCGTCCGCTGGCGGTGAGCGTGCCGGTGAAGGCGATTTGGGCTGACCCGAAAGAGCTGCATGATGCCGGCGGCGTCACCCTCGATAATCGCTGGAAGGCGTTGGCCGATGCGTTAAACATGCCGCTGGATCAGCTGGCATCGCGCATCAATACCAACCCGAGAATGCGCTTTATCTATCTGGCCCGTCAGGTCAACCCTGATATGGCAGATTACATTAAGAAACTCAAACTGCCGGGGATTCACATGCGCGAAGAGTCGCGCCGCTACTACCCGTCAGGCGAAGTTACCGCTCACCTTATTGGCTTCACCAACGTGGATAGCCAGGGGATTGAAGGCGTTGAGAAGAGCTTTGACAAATGGCTTACCGGCCAGCCAGGCGAGCGTATTGTGCGTAAAGACCGCTATGGCCGCGTCATTGAAGATATCTCTTCCACCGACAGCCAGGCCGCGCATAACCTTGCGCTGAGCATCGATGAGCGCCTGCAGGCGCTGGTTTATCGCGAACTGAACAACGCCGTGGCGTTTAACAAAGCCGAATCGGGAAGTGCGGTACTGGTGGATGTCAGCACCGGCGAAGTACTGGCGATGGCGAACAGCCCGTCCTATAACCCGAATAATTTCTCCGGCACGGCAAAAGACATCATGCGCAACCGCGCCATCACCGACGTGTTCGAACCGGGTTCAACGGTGAAACCGATGGTGGTGATGACGGCGCTGCAGCGCGGCATTGTGAACGAAAATACCGTGCTGAATACCATTCCTTACCGTATTAACGGCCACGAGATCAAAGACGTGGCGCGCTACAGCGAATTGACCCTGACCGGGGTACTACAGAAGTCGAGTAACGTCGGTGTTTCCAAGCTGGCGTTAGCGATGCCGTCCTCAGCGTTAGTAGATACTTACTCACGTTTTGGACTGGGAAAAGCGACCAATTTGGGGTTGGTCGGAGAACGCAGTGGCTTATACCCTCAAAAACAACGGTGGTCTGACATAGAGAGGGCCACCTTTTCTTTCGGCTATGGGCTAATGGTAACGCCGTTACAGTTAGCGCGAGTCTACGCAACGATCGGCAGCTATGGCATCTATCGTCCGCTGTCGATTACCAAAGTTGATCCGCCGGTTCCCGGGGAGCGCGTCTTCCCGGAACCTCTCGTTCGCACCGTTGTGCATATGATGGAAAGCGTGGCGCTGCCCGGCGGCGGCGGGGTGAAGGCGGCGATTAAAGGCTACCGCATCGCGATTAAGACCGGTACGGCGAAAAAAGTAGGGCCGGATGGTCGCTACATCAACAAATACATTGCTTACACCGCAGGCGTTGCGCCCGCCAGCCACCCGCGTTTCGCGCTGGTGGTGGTGATCAACGACCCGCAGGCGGGTAAATACTACGGCGGCGCCGTTTCCGCGCCGGTCTTCGGTGCCATCATGGGCGGCGTGCTGCGTACCATGAACATTGAGCCGGATGCGTTGGCAACGGGCGAAAAAAGTGAATTTGTGATTAATCAAGGCGAGGGAACAGGTGGCAGATCGTAATTTGCGCGACCTTCTCGCTCCGTGGGTGCCAAATGCGCCGGAGCGAATTCTGCGAGAGATGACGCTGGACAGCCGGGTGGCTGCTTCCGGCGATCTCTTTGTCGCGGTATCAGGTCATCAGGCGGACGGGCGTCGTTATATCCCGCAGGCGATAGCGCAAGGTGTTGCTGCCATTATTGCTGAGGCCAAAGACGAGGCTACAGATGGCGAAATCCGTGAAATGCACGGCGTGCCGGTGATTTATCTGAGCCAGCTCAACGAGCGCCTGTCTGCGCTGGCCGGGCGTTTTTACCATCAGCCGTCGCAACAGCTGCGCCTGGTCGGCGTAACCGGAACCAACGGCAAAACCACCACCACTCAACTGCTGGCGCAATGGGCCAAACTGCTGGGCGAAACCAGCGCGGTGATGGGGACCGTCGGTAACGGTCTGCTGGAGAAAGTGATTCCGACGGAAAACACCACCGGCTCTGCGGTCGATGTGCAGCACGTGCTTTCCGGCCTCGCAGGGCAGGGGGCAACGTTCGCGGCGATGGAGGTCTCTTCTCACGGGCTGGTTCAGCATCGCGTGGCGTCGCTGCAGTTTGCCGCATCGGTCTTTACCAACTTAAGCCGCGATCATCTCGATTATCACGGTGATATGGAACATTACGAAGCGGCGAAATGGCTGCTTTATTCCACGCATCATTGCGGTCAGGCTATCGTCAACGCCGATGATGAAGTGGGCCGCCGCTGGCTGGCGAAGCTGCCGGACGCGGTTGCCGTCTCGATGGCAGATCATATCAATCCGAACTGCCACGGTCGCTGGCTGAAGGCGACGGCCGTGAACTATCACGACAGCGGCGCGACGATCCACTTTGAATCCAGCTGGGGCAAGGGCGAAATTGAAAGCCGCCTGATGGGCGCGTTTAACGTCAGCAACTTGTTGCTGGCGCTGGCGACGCTGCTGGCGCTGGGTTATCCGCTGGCGGAGCTGTTGAAAACCGCTGCGCGTCTGCAGCCGGTTTGTGGCCGTATGGAAGTGTTTAGCGCGCCGGGCAAACCGACGGTGGTGGTGGATTATGCCCATACCCCTGATGCGCTGGAGAAAGCGCTGCAGGCGGCACGTCTGCATTGCAACGGCAAGCTGTGGTGCGTCTTCGGCTGCGGCGGCGACCGCGATAAGGGCAAACGTCCGCTGATGGGCGCCATCGCCGAAGAATTCGCCGATATTGTTGTCGTGACCGATGACAACCCGCGCACCGAAGTGCCCCGCGCGATCATCAACGATATTCTCGCCGGGATGCTGGACGCCGGCCATGCGAAGGTCAAAGAGGGCCGGGCCGAAGCGGTGACGAACGCCGTGATGCAGGCGCAAGAGAACGACGTGGTGCTGGTCGCCGGGAAAGGCCATGAGGATTACCAGATTGTCGGCAATCGTCGCCTTGACTACTCCGATCGCGTCACCGTGGCGCGTCTGCTGGGAGCGGTAGCATGATTCGCTTTACCTTAAGCCAGCTCGCCGGGATTACGCACGGCGAGCTGCACGGTCACGATCTGGCCATTGATGAGGTCACTTCGGATACCCGTAAAATTACGGCGGGCTGCCTGTTCGTGGCGCTGAAAGGCGAGCGCTTTGATGGTCACGATTTTGCTGAACAGGCGCGGCAAGCGGGCGCAGGCGCGCTGCTGGTGAGTCGTAAGCTGGACAGTGATTTACCTCAGGTGCTGGTGAAAGATACCCGCCTGGCCTTCGGCGAGCTGGCGGCATGGGTGCGTCAGCAGGTTCCGGCCCGCGTTGTGGCGTTAACCGGTTCTTCCGGGAAAACCTCGGTCAAAGAGATGACCGCAGCGATTCTCGGTCAGTGCGGCAATACGCTGTATACCGCCGGCAACCTGAATAACGATATCGGCGTGCCGATGACGCTGCTGCGTCTGACTAAAGAGCACCAGTATGCGGTTATCGAGCTTGGGGCGAACCACCAGGGCGAAATTGCCTGGACCGTCAGCCTGACGCGCCCGGAAGCGGCATTGGTCAATAATCTGGCCGCCGCGCACCTCGAAGGTTTTGGGTCGCTGGCGGGCGTGGCGAAAGCAAAGGGTGAAATCTTTACCGGCCTGGCGGAAAACGGCATCGCGATTCTTAACGCTGACAATAACGACTGGCTGAACTGGCAAAACGTGATTGGCGCGCGCAAGGTATGGCGCTTCTCGCCGAACGCGGCTAACAGCGACTTTACGGCCACCAATATTCACGTCACCAGCCACGGTACGGAATTTACGCTGCAAACCCCGCAGGGGAGCGTGGATGTTCTGCTACCGCTGCCGGGGCGGCATAATATCGCCAACGCGCTGGCTGCCGCCTCGCTGGCGATGGCGGTTGGCGCAGGGTTAAACGCGGTAAAAGCCGGTCTGGCGCAGCTGCAAGCGGTGCCTGGGCGTCTGTTCCCGATCGTTCTTGCGGAAAACCAACTGCTGCTTGATGACTCCTATAACGCCAACGTCGGTTCGCTGACCGCCGCGGTACAGGTGCTGTCAGAGATGCCGGGTTATCGCGTGCTGGTGGTCGGCGATATGGCTGAACTGGGTACGGAAAGCGAAGTCTGCCACCGTCAGGTTGGCGAAGCGGCGAAAGCGGCAGGGCTTGATCGGGTACTCAGCACCGGCGTGCTGAGCGCGGAAATCAGCCGCGCCAGCACGGTGGGCGAACACTTCAGCGATAAAGCATCGCTGGTGGCTCGTCTGCGCGAACTGCTGTCAGAACACAGTATTATCACCATTTTAGTGAAGGGTTCACGTAGTGCCGCCATGGAAGAGGTCGTACGCGCATTACAGGAGAATGGAACATGTTAGTATGGCTGGCCGAACATCTGGTCAAATATTATTCCGGCTTTAACGTCTTTTCCTATCTGACGTTTCGCGCCATCGTCAGCCTGCTGACCGCGCTGTTCATCTCGTTGTGGATGGGCCCGCGCATGATCGCCCGTCTACAAAAACTCTCCTTCGGTCAGGTCGTACGTAGCGACGGCCCGGAATCGCATTTCAGCAAGAAAGGCACCCCAACCATGGGCGGGATCATGATCCTGACCGCGATTGTGGTATCCGTGCTGCTGTGGGCTTACCCGTCGAACCCGTACGTCTGGTGCGTCCTGACGGTGCTGATCGGTTACGGCATTATCGGTTTTGTCGATGACTACCGCAAAGTCGTGCGTAAAGACACCAAGGGCCTGATTGCCCGCTGGAAGTATTTCTGGATGTCGGTGATTGCGCTGGGCGTTGCCTTCGCGCTGTATCTGGCCGGGAAAGATACGCCAGCCACTCAGCTGGTGGTGCCGTTCTTTAAAGACATCATGCCGCAGCTGGGGCTGCTGTACATTCTGCTGGCCTACTTCGTGGTTGTCGGCACCGGCAATGCGGTCAACCTGACCGATGGTCTGGATGGTCTGGCGATTATGCCGACCGTGTTTGTGGCGGCGGGCTTTGCGCTGGTGGCCTGGGCTACGGGTAACATGAACTTTGCCAACTACCTGCACATTCCCTACCTGCGCCACGCCGGCGAACTGGTTATCGTCTGTACGGCTATTGTCGGCGCGGGTCTTGGTTTTCTGTGGTTCAACACCTATCCGGCGCAGGTCTTTATGGGCGATGTCGGCTCACTGGCCCTGGGCGGCGCGCTGGGCATCATTGCCGTGCTGCTGCGCCAGGAGTTCCTGCTGGTGATTATGGGTGGCGTGTTTGTGGTGGAGACGCTGTCGGTCATTCTGCAGGTCGGTTCCTTTAAGCTGCGCGGTCAGCGCATCTTCCGTATGGCGCCGATCCACCACCACTATGAACTGAAAGGCTGGCCGGAACCGCGCGTTATCGTGCGCTTCTGGATTATTTCGCTGATGCTGGTGCTGATTGGCCTGGCGACGCTGAAGGTACGTTAATCATGGCAGATTATCAGGGTAAAAAAGTCGTCATTATTGGCCTGGGGATGACCGGGCTGTCTTGCGTGGACTTTTTCATGGCGCGCGGCGTGACGCCGCGCGTGATGGATACCCGCGTCGCGCCTCCGGGACTGGATAAGCTGCCGGAAGCGGTTGAACGTTACGTTGGCGGTCTGAATGAAGACTGGCTGCTGGCGGCGGATCTGATTGTGGCAAGCCCGGGAATCGCGCTGGCCCATCCTGCCCTGAGCGCGGCGGCGGATGCGGGCGTGGAAATCGTCGGCGACATTGAGCTGTTCTGCCGGGAAGCGCAGGCGCCGGTTATCGCCATCACCGGGTCGAACGGTAAAAGCACCGTGACAACCCTGGTGGGCGAGATGGCGAAAGCGGCGGGGGTGAACGTCGGCGTCGGCGGTAATATCGGCCTGCCTGCCCTGATGCTGCTTGATGCCTCCCGCGAGCTGTATGTTCTGGAGCTCTCCAGCTTCCAGCTGGAAACCACCGGCAGCCTGCGGGCGGTGGCGGCGACGATCCTCAACGTAACCGAGGATCATATGGATCGCTACCCGCTGGGTCTGCAGCAGTATCGTGCGGCCAAACTGCGGGTATATGAAAATGCGAAGACCTGCATCGTGAACGCCGATGACGGGTTGACGATGCCGGTGCGCGGCGCCGATGAGCGCTGCATTAGCTTCGGCGTGGACGTCGGCGACTACCACCTCAACCGTCAGCAGGGAGAAACCTGGCTGCGGGTGAAAGGTGAAAAGGTCCTCAACGTCAAAGAGATGCACATTACCGGGCAGCATAACTACAGCAATGCGCTGGCGGCGCTGGCGCTGGCCGATGCCGCGGGCCTGCCGCGGGCCAGCAGCCTCAAGGCGTTGACCACCTTTACCGGCCTGGCGCACCGCTTCCAGCTGGCGCTGGAGCATAACGGCGTTCGCTGGATCAATGATTCTAAAGCCACCAACGTCGGCAGTACCGAGGCCGCGCTGAACGGGCTGCATCTGGACGGGACGCTGTACCTGCTGTTGGGCGGTGATGGGAAATCCGCAGATTTCACGCCGCTGAAGCGTTACCTGGCGGGAGACAATATCCGTCTGTACTGCTTCGGTCGCGATGGCGAGCAGCTGGCTGCGCTGCGCCCGGAAGCGGCGACGCAAACTGAGACGATGGAACAGGCGATGCGGCAGATTGCCCCGCAGCTGAAATCGGGCGATATGGTGCTGTTGTCGCCCGCCTGCGCCAGCCTCGATCAGTTTAAGAGTTTTGAACAACGGGGCGATGTGTTTGTCCGTCTGGCGAAGGAGTTAGGTTGATGCGTTTATCCCTCCCGCGCCTGAAAATGCCTCAGTGGCGACTGCCGGGGATGTTTATCTTCGCCTGGCTGTTTGCCGCGCTGAAAGGCTGGGTGATGGGTTCCCGGCAGAAAGATAGCGATAGTCTGGTCATGTATGACCGGATGCTGCTGTGGCTGACCTTTGGTCTGGCCGCCGTCGGTTTCATTATGGTGACCTCGGCCTCGATGCCGGTGGGCCAGCGGCTGGCCAACGACCCGTTTTTATTCGCCAAGCGTGACGGGCTGTACATCCTGCTGGCGCTGGGGCTGGCGCTGGTGACGTTACGTCTGCCGATGGAGTTCTGGCAGCGGCACAGCACCGCGATGCTGATTGCCTCTATCGTGATGCTGCTGATCGTTCTGGTCGTCGGTAGTTCGGTAAACGGGGCATCGCGTTGGATTGCGCTGGGTCCTCTGCGTATTCAGCCGGCGGAATTTACCAAGCTGTCGCTGTTCTGCTACATCGCCAACTACCTGGTGCGCAAAGGCGATGAAGTACGTAATAACCTGCGCGGCTTCCTGAAGCCGATGGGCGTGATTTTCGTACTGGCGATCCTGCTGCTGGCGCAGCCGGACCTCGGTACGGTGGTGGTGCTGTTTGTGACCACCCTGGCGATGCTGTTTCTTGGCGGCGCCAGGCTGTGGCAGTTCATCGCCATTATCGGGATGGGGATCTCGGCGGTGGTGCTGCTGATCCTGGCCGAACCGTACCGTATTCGCCGCGTCACCTCCTTCTGGAACCCGTGGGAGGACCCGTTCGGTAGCGGCTATCAGCTGACCCAATCGTTGATGGCGTTCGGCCGCGGCGAAATGTGGGGACAGGGTTTAGGTAACTCGGTTCAGAAACTGGAATATTTACCGGAAGCGCATACCGACTTCATCTTCGCCATTATCGGCGAAGAACTCGGTTATATCGGTGTGGTACTGGCTCTATTAATGGTATTCTTCGTCGCCTTTCGCGCCATGTCGATTGGCCGCAAAGCGCTGGAGATCGACCAGCGCTTCTCCGGCTTCCTGGCCTGCGCTATCGGGATCTGGTTTAGCTTCCAGGCGCTGGTGAACGTCGGGGCGGCGGCAGGCATGCTGCCAACTAAAGGTCTGACGCTGCCGCTGATCAGTTACGGTGGTTCCAGTTTGCTGATTATGTCGACGGCCATCATGTTGCTGTTGCGAATTGATTATGAAACGCGTCTGGAAAAAGCCCAGGCGTTTACACGGGGTGTTCGATGAGCGGTCAGGAAAAGCGGTTAATGGTGATGGCGGGCGGTACCGGTGGACATGTGTTCCCGGGGCTGGCGGTCGCGCACCATTTAATGGACCTGGGCTGGCAGGTTCGCTGGCTCGGTACCGCCGATCGTATGGAAGCGGATTTAGTGCCGAAGCACGGCATTGAAATTGATTTTATCCGCATATCGGGCCTGCGCGGCAAGGGCCTGAAGGCGCTGCTGTTAGCACCGGTGCGGATCTTCAACGCCTGGCGTCAGGCGCGGGAGATCATGAAGCGTTTCCAGCCCGACGTCGTACTGGGCATGGGCGGATACGTTTCCGGCCCGGGTGGCCTCGCGGCATGGTCGCTGGGTATCCCGGTGGTGCTGCATGAACAGAATGGTATTGCCGGCCTGACGAACAAATGGCTGGCGAAGATTGCGAAGACCGTATTGCAGGCGTTTCCCGGTGCGTTCCCGCATGCCGACGTGGTGGGCAACCCGGTGCGGACCGACGTCCTGGCGCTGCCGTTGCCGGAACAGCGTCTGGTTGGGCGTCAGGGGCCAACGCGCGTGTTAGTGGTAGGCGGCTCGCAGGGCGCCCGCGTGCTGAACCAGACCATGCCGCAGGTGGCCGGGAAACTGGGCGCGGCGGTCACCATCTGGCACCAAAGCGGTAAAGGTGGCCAGCAGACGGTACAGCAGGCTTACGCGGATGCCGGGCAGCCGCAGCATAAAGTGACCGAATTTATTGATGACATGGCGGCGGCGTATGCCTGGGCCGATGTTGTTGTCTGCCGCTCCGGAGCGCTGACGGTCAGTGAAATCGCCGCAGCAGGTTTACCGGCGCTATTCGTGCCGTTTCAGCACAAGGATCGTCAGCAGTACTGGAATGCACTGCCGCTGGAGAAAGCGGGCGCAGCGAAAATTCTCGAGCAACCTCAGTTCACCGTCGATGCCGTGGCGCAGACGCTGGCCGGTTGGGATCGGGAAACGCTGCTGGATATGGCGGAACGAGCGCGTAGAGCCTCGATTCCGGATGCTACCGAGCGGGTAGCAGAAGAAGTGAGCGCTGCAGCACTGGCGCGCTAATCGCGGTGAATCTCACCGCCCGTATAAAGAAGTTGATGGCGTAAAGAATGAATACACAAGATCTGGCGAAACTGCGTTCCATAGTGCCCGAGATGCGTCGCGTCCGGCACATTCACTTTGTTGGCATTGGCGGTGCTGGCATGGGCGGTATTGCCGAAGTTCTGGCTAACGAAGGCTACCAGATTAGCGGCTCCGACCTGGCGCCGAATCCGGTGACGCAACAGCTGTCGAAACTTGGCGCCACGATCTATTTCAACCATCGTCCGGAAAACGTGCGCGATGCGAGCGTGGTGGTGGTTTCCAGCGCGATCTCCGCGGAGAACCCGGAAATTGTCGCGGCGCATGAAGCGCGTATCCCGGTTATTCGCCGTGCGGAGATGCTGGCGGAACTGATGCGTTTTCGTCACGGGATTGCTATTGCCGGTACCCACGGTAAAACCACCACCACCGCGATGGTCTCCAGTATTTATGCGGAAGCGGGTCTGGATCCGACCTTCGTCAACGGCGGGTTGGTGAAAGCGGCAGGCGTTCACGCCCGCCTTGGCCACAGTCGCTACCTGATTGCGGAAGCGGATGAGAGCGATGCATCGTTCCTGCATCTGCAGCCGATGGTCGCCATTGTGACCAATATCGAAGCCGATCATATGGATACCTACCATGGCGACTTTGAAAACTTAAAGCAGACCTTTATTAACTTTCTGCACAACCTGCCGTTCTACGGGCGCGCGGTGATGTGCGTGGATGACCCGGTGATTTGTGAACTGCTGCCGCGCGTGGGCCGCCAGATCACCACCTACGGTTTTCATGATGATGCTGACGTGCGGGTAGAAGATTACCGCCAGGTCGGCGCCCAGGGCCATTTCCGTCTGGTTCGCCAGGACAAAGAGGTGCTTCAGGTGACCCTGAACGCGCCGGGCCGTCATAACGCCCTTAATGCCGCCGCCGCGGTGGCCGTGGCGACGGAAGAAGGCATTGACGATGAAGCCATTCTGCGGGCGCTGGAAAGCTTCCAGGGGACCGGGCGCCGTTTTGATTTTCTTGGCGAATATCCGCTGGAGCAGGTCAATGGAAAAAGCGGCAGCGCGATGCTGATTGATGATTACGGTCATCATCCGACAGAGGTGGATGCCACCATCAAAGCGGCGCGCGCGGGCTGGCCGGATAAAAATCTGGTGATGTTATTTCAGCCGCACCGCTTTACCCGTACGCGCGATCTGTATGACGATTTCGCCAACGTGCTGACTCAGGTCGATGCGCTACTGATGCTGGATGTCTACTCCGCCGGTGAAGCGCCGATTCCAGGGGCCGATAGCCGTTCGCTGTGCCGTACTATCCGCGGCCGCGGTAAGGTTGATCCGATCCTGCTTTCCGACCCCGCTCAGGCGGCGGAGATGCTGGCATCGGTATTGACCGGCAATGATCTGATCCTGGTGCAGGGCGCGGGCAACATCGGAAAGATCGCCCGCCACCTGGCTGAAATCAAACTCGTGCCGCAAAAAACGGAGGAGGAGCGCCATGGCTGATAAAATCGCGGTTCTCTTTGGCGGCACCTCTGCGGAGCGCGAAGTCTCGCTCAATTCGGGGGCCGCTGTGCTCGCCGGCTTACGTGAAGGCGGCGTGGATGCGCACCCGGTTGATCCCCGCGACGTTGATATTACCCAGCTGAAACAGATGGGCTTTCAGAAAGCGTTTATTGCGCTGCACGGCCGCGGTGGGGAAGATGGTACCCTGCAGGGGCTGCTGGAGCTGATTCAACTGCCTTATACCGGCAGCGGCGTGATGGCCTCGGCTATCTCAATGGACAAAGTGCGCAGCAAACTGCTGTGGCAGGGCGCCGGTTTACCCGTCGCCCCGTGGGTCGCGCTGACCCGTGCGCAGTTCAACGCCGGCCTCTCTGCCGAGGCTGAACAGCAGATCGCCGCCCTGGGATTGCCGTTGATTGTGAAGCCGGGTCGCGAAGGTTCCAGCGTCGGTATGTCGAAAGTGAGCGAAAGTTGTGCATTACACAATGCATTGGCGCTGGCTTTTCAGCATGATGATGAAGTTCTGATTGAGAAATGGCTCTGTGGGCCAGAATTTACCGTCGCTATCGTCGGTGAAGAAATTTTACCGTCAATCCGTATCCAGGTGGCTGGAACCTTCTATGATTATGAGGCGAAGTATCTCTCTGATGAGACGCAATATTTCTGCCCAGGTTGTGAGGATCCTGCCCGCGAGTCAGAAATTCAGGCCCTGGTCGTTAAAGCCTGGAATATTCTCGGCTGTAAAGGTTGGGGGCGCATTGACGTGATGCTGGACAGCGATGGCCAGTTTTATCTGCTGGAAGCGAATACTTCCCCTGGCATGACCAGCCATAGCCTGGTGCCGATGGCGGCCCGTCAGGCAGGGATGAGCTTCTCGCAGCTTGTTGTTCGAATTCTGGACCTGGCGGGGTGATATGTCGCAAGCTGCGCTGAATACGCGGAACCACGAAGAAGAGGAGACGTCTTCTTCGCGTCGGAGTAATGGAACTCGTCTGGCCGGGATTTTCTTCCTGCTGGCGGTGCTATGTACCGTGTTGGTCAGCGGGTGGATGGTTCTGGGCTGGATGGAAGATGCACAGCGCTTACCGCTGTCCAGGATGGTGGTCACCGGCGAGCGCCACTACACGCGCAACGATGATATTCGCCAGGCGATTCTGGCGTTGGGTTCGCCGGGGACCTTTATGACCCAGGATGTCAACATCATCCAAAGTCAGATTGAACGTCTGCCGTGGATTAAGCAGGCGAGCGTCAGAAAGCAATGGCCGGACGAATTGAAGATTCATCTGGTTGAATATGTGCCGATTGCGCGTTGGAATGATCAGCATATGGTGGACGTTGAGGGAAATTCCTTCAGCGTGCCGGCAGATCGCACCAGTAAGCAGAATTTACCGATGCTGTACGGCCCGGAAGGCAGTGAGAACGAAGTGTTGCAAGGGTATCGCGACATGGGGCAGGTGCTGGCAAAGGATAAATTCACGTTGAAAGTGGCGGCAATGACCGCGCGTCGCTCCTGGCAGTTGACGCTTAATAACGACATTAAGCTCAACCTTGGCCGAGGCGATACCATGAAACGGCTTCAGCGCTTTATGGAACTCTACCCGGTTCTTCAGCAGCAAGCGCAGACCGACGGCAAACGGATAAGCTACGTTGATTTGCGTTATGACTCGGGGGCGGCAGTGGGCTGGGTACCTGCTCCCGCAGAGGAAACTAATCAACAACAGAATCAGGCACAGGCAGAACAACAATGATCAAGGCGACGGACAGAAAACTGGTAGTTGGACTGGAGATTGGCACCGCGAAGGTTGCCGCTTTAGTAGGGGAAGTTCTGCCCGACGGCGTGGTCAATATCATTGGCGTGGGCAGTTGCCCGTCGCGTGGTATGGATAAAGGCGGGGTTAACGATCTGGAATCCGTGGTGAAATGCGTACAGCGCGCCATTGACCAGGCCGAACTGATGGCGGATTGCCAGATTTCGTCAGTGTATCTGGCGCTTTCAGGTAAACATATTAGCTGTCAAAATGAAATTGGTATGGTGCCGATTTCAGAAGAAGAAGTGACGCTGGACGACGTCGAGAACGTGGTGCATACCGCGAAGTCGGTTCGCGTACGCGATGAACATCGCGTCCTGCACGTGATTCCGCAGGAGTACGCCATCGACTACCAGGAAGGGATTAAAAACCCGGTGGGGCTGTCCGGCGTGCGTATGCAGGCAAAAGTGCACCTGATTACCTGCCATAACGATATGGCGAAAAATATTGTTAAAGCGGTGGAACGTTGCGGTCTGAAAGTGGACCAACTCATTTTCGCCGGTTTAGCCGCCAGTTATTCCGTGTTGACGGAAGATGAACGTGAACTGGGCGTCTGCGTGGTGGACATCGGCGGTGGTACAATGGATATCGCCGTTTATACCGGCGGTGCGCTGCGTCATACCAAAGTGATCCCCTACGCGGGCAACGTGGTGACCAGCGATATCGCTTACGCTTTCGGGACGCCGCCGAGCGATGCCGAAGCGATTAAGGTACGCCACGGTTGCGCGCTGGGTTCCATTGTCGGCAAAGACGAAAACGTCGAAGTGCCGAGCGTCGGCGGGCGTCCGCCGCGCAGCCTGCAGCGCCAGACGCTGGCAGAGGTGATTGAGCCGCGTTATACCGAGCTGCTCAACCTGGTGAATGAAGAGATCCTGCAACTGCAGGAGCAGCTTCGCCAGCAAGGGGTGAAACACCACCTGGCGGCGGGGATTGTTTTAACGGGCGGCGCCGCGCAAATCGAAGGTCTTGCCGCCTGCGCTCAGCGCGTGTTCCATACGCAGGTGCGTATTGGCGCGCCGCTGAATATTACCGGCTTAACGGATTATGCCCAGGAGCCGTATTATTCGACGGCGGTTGGGTTGCTGCACTACGGGAAGGAATCTCATCTCAGTGGTGAAGCTGAAGTGGAAAAACGTGTAACGGCATCAGTTGGCTCGTGGATTAAGCGACTTAATAGCTGGCTGCGAAAAGAGTTTTAATTTTTTAAGAGAACGCAGAAAATTAGCGTTCTCAGGCGACAGGCACAAAACGGAGAGAAACTATGTTTGAACCTATGGAACTGACCAACGACGCGGTGATTAAAGTCATCGGCGTCGGTGGCGGCGGCGGTAATGCCGTTGAACACATGGTGCGCGAGCGCATCGAGGGCGTTGAATTCTTCGCGGTGAACACCGACGCGCAGGCGCTGCGTAAAACGGCTGTTGGCCAGACTATTCAGATCGGTAGCGGTATTACCAAAGGTCTGGGGGCCGGTGCAAACCCGGAAGTGGGTCGCAATGCGGCTGACGAAGACCGTGAAGCGCTGCGTGCTGCTCTTGATGGTGCAGACATGGTGTTTATCGCGGCAGGTATGGGCGGCGGTACCGGTACCGGTGCCGCGCCGGTGGTGGCGGAAGTCGCGAAGGATCTGGGTATCCTGACCGTGGCTGTTGTCACCAAGCCGTTTAATTTTGAAGGCAAAAAGCGCATGGCGTTCGCCGAACAGGGGATCACTGAGCTGTCCAAGCATGTGGATTCGCTGATCACCATTCCGAACGACAAGCTGCTGAAAGTTCTGGGTCGTGGCATTTCTCTGCTGGACGCCTTCGGCGCGGCAAACGATGTGCTGAAAGGCGCGGTACAGGGGATCGCCGAACTGATTACCCGTCCGGGTCTGATGAACGTCGACTTTGCGGATGTGCGCACCGTGATGTCCGAAATGGGCTATGCGATGATGGGCTCCGGCGTGGCGAGCGGTGAAGACCGTGCGGAAGAAGCGGCTGAAATGGCGATCTCTTCTCCGCTGCTGGAAGATATCGATCTGTCCGGCGCGCGCGGCGTTCTGGTCAACATCACCGCGGGCTTCGACCTGCGTCTGGATGAGTTCGAAACCGTGGGTAATACTATTCGTGCTTTCGCATCGGATAACGCCACCGTGGTTATCGGTACCTCCCTTGACCCGGATATGAATGATGAACTGCGTGTAACCGTTGTGGCTACCGGTATCGGTATGGACAAACGTCCGGAAATTACCCTGGTGACCAACAAACAGGTTCAGCAGCCGGTGATGGATCGCTACCAGCAACACGGTATGGCTCCATTGACTCAAGAGCAGAAACCGGTCGCGAAAGTGGTGAACGACAATACGCCGCAAACCGCGAAAGAGCCGGATTATCTGGATATCCCAGCCTTCCTGCGTAAGCAAGCTGATTAAGAATCGGCTGGAAGTTGGGCATCTGCGCTCTTTGTGCTAAACTGCCCTCCCGAATGTGTTGTACACTTCGGTTGGATAGGTAACTTGGCGAGATTATACGATGATCAAACAAAGGACTCTTAAACGTATCGTTCAGGCGACTGGCGTCGGTTTGCATACCGGCAAGAAAGTCACCCTGACGCTGCGCCCTGCGCCGGCAAATACCGGGGTCATCTATCGTCGCACCGACTTGAATCCACCGGTTGATTTTCCGGCTGATGCCAAATCTGTGCGTGATACCATGCTCTGTACTTGCCTGGTGAACGAGCATGACGTGCGGATTTCTACAGTCGAGCACCTGAATGCCGCACTGGCTGGCCTGGGCATTGACAACATTGTTATTGAAGTCGATGCGCCGGAAATTCCAATTATGGATGGTAGTGCTGCGCCGTTCGTTTATCTGTTGCTGGACGCTGGTATCGATGAACTGAACTGTGCCAAGAAATTTGTGCGCATCAAAGAGGCCGTTCGCGTCGAAGATGGCGACAAATGGGCTGAGTTTAAGCCGTACAATGGTTTTTCGTTGGACTTTACCATCGACTTTAACCATCCGGCGATTGACGCAAGCAGCCAGCGCTACGCGATGAACTTCTCTGCTGATGCATTTATGCGCCAGATTAGTCGCGCTCGTACTTTTGGTTTTATGCGTGATATCGAATATCTGCAGTCCCGCGGCCTGTGCCTGGGTGGCAGCTTCGATTGTGCCATCGTTGTTGACGATTATCGCGTATTGAACGAAGACGGTCTGCGCTTTGAAGACGAGTTTGTTCGTCACAAAATGCTGGATGCGATTGGTGACCTGTTTATGTGTGGTCACAATATCATCGGTGCATTCACGGCGTTCAAATCCGGTCACGCGTTGAATAACAAACTGCTGCAGGCCGTTCTGGCAAAACAGGAAGCCTGGGAGTACGTGACTTTCGAAGACGAAGCAGAAATGCCGCTGGCATTCCGCGCACCGTCAATGGTTATGGCGTAAGCCTGACCATTCAGTAAAATCGACTGGTAACCTGGTACTCTCTCCGACCAGGGGACCAGTCTTTTTTCATTTTTGCCTTCCTCCCCCTGTTACGCCTTGATTCTACAGTGCTGTCCATCGTTCGTTCGCTGTTTTATTGAACGTTTTTGCCCTGCCGGAGCCTTCATTCCTGCTGCCGTAGCGCGCTATTAATGGTAGTATTTGGGCGCAAAATTATTTCCTGGGGTTGCTTCAACTAAAGGTAACGTAAGTGAGTGGATTGCTGACGCGCTGGCGACAGTTTGGCAGACGGTATTTCTGGCCGCATCTCCTGTTGGGGATGGTCGCGGCTAGCCTTGGCCTGCCTGCGCTCAGCAACAGTCATGAAACCCCTTCGCCGGCGAAAGCTACGGCAAGCAACCACCATCCGAGCAAAGTTAATTTCTCCCAGCTGGCGCTGCTGGAAGCCGCCCGTCGCCCCAACTTTACCGTTGATTACTGGCATCAGCATGCTATCCGCACGGTTATACGCCATCTGTCATTCGCGATGGCGCCGCAAGCGCTGCCGGTTGCGGAAGAGTCTTCGCCATTACAGGCGCAACACCTGGCTCTGCTCGATACGCTCAGCGCGCTGCTGACACAGGAAAGCAAACCGCCGGTAAGCGTCCGTCAGGCGTCATACACCCCGTCCCATTCTGCGTTTTGTGTCTCGGCCTGGATTAGCCAGGTGACGGGGATACGTGCAGGGCCTCAACGTCTCAGCTGAACGAAAAACGGATTATTCTTTTTTGTGACTCCGCACAGCGGGGCGTTTGAGATTTTATTATGCTAATCAAATTATTAACTAAAGTTTTCGGTAGTCGTAACGATCGTACTCTGCGCCGCATGCGCAAAACCGTTGGCGTGATCAACGCCATGGAACCGGCGATGGAAAAGCTCTCCGATGAGGAGCTGAAAGGCAAAACCGCCGAGTTCCGCGCGCGTCTGGAGAAAGGCGAAAGCGTAGAAAGCCTGATCCCGGAAGCCTTTGCGGTGGTTCGTGAGGCGAGTAAACGCGTATTCGGCATGCGCCACTTTGACGTGCAGCTGCTGGGCGGTATGGTGCTCAACGAGCGTTGCATCGCGGAAATGCGTACCGGTGAAGGTAAAACCCTGACCGCCACGCTGCCGGCGTATCTGAACGCGCTGTCGGGTAAAGGCGTTCACGTGGTGACCGTCAACGACTACCTGGCGCAGCGTGATGCGGAAAACAACCGTCCGCTGTTCGAGTTCCTCGGCATGACGGTGGGTATCAACATGTCCGGCCTGCCTGCTCCAGCGAAACGCGAAGCTTACGGTGCGGACATTACCTACGGCACTAACAACGAATACGGTTTCGACTACCTGCGCGACAACATGGCGTTTAGCCCGGAAGAGCGCGTTCAGCGCAAACTGCACTACGCGCTGGTGGATGAGGTCGACTCCATCCTGATCGATGAAGCGCGTACCCCGCTGATCATTTCCGGTCCGGCAGAAGACAGCTCGGAGATGTACAAGCGCGTAAACAAAATTATCCCGCACCTGGTGCGCCAGGATAAAGAAGACTCCGATACCTTTACCGGTGAAGGCCACTTCTCCGTCGATGAGAAGGCGCGTCAGGTTAACCTGACCGAACGCGGCCTGGTGCTGATCGAAGAGCTGCTGGTACAGGAAGGTATTATGGAGGAAGGGGAATCTCTGTATTCACCGTCCAATATTATGCTGATGCACCACGTGACCGCAGCGCTGCGTGCGCACGTGCTGTTCACCCGCGACGTCGACTACATCGTCAAAGACGGCGAAGTCATTATCGTCGATGAGCACACCGGTCGTACCATGCAGGGGCGCCGCTGGTCCGATGGTCTGCATCAGGCCGTGGAAGCGAAGGAAGGCGTGGATATCCAGAACGAGAACCAGACGTTGGCCTCTATCACCTTCCAGAACTACTTCCGTCTGTACGA
Organism: Klebsiella sp. NPDC088457; assembly: GCF_044900465.1. Classification (NCBI taxonomy): domain Bacteria; kingdom Pseudomonadati; phylum Pseudomonadota; class Gammaproteobacteria; order Enterobacterales; family Enterobacteriaceae; genus Klebsiella; species Klebsiella sp. NPDC088457. The sequence goes on from NZ_JBJDNH010000004.1 coordinate 73,542, forward strand.
GAAGCTGGCGGGGATGACCGGTACGGCGGATACCGAAGCCTTCGAATTTAGCTCCATCTACAAGCTGGATACCGTGGTTGTCCCGACCAACCGTCCGATGATCCGTAAGGACATGGCGGATCTGGTCTATATGACCGAAGCGGAAAAAATTCAGGCGATTATCGAAGATATTAAAGAGCGTACCGCCGCAGGCCAGCCGGTTCTGGTGGGTACCATTTCGATCGAAAAATCAGAAGTGGTTTCTCATGAGCTGACGAAAGCCGGCATCAAGCACAACGTTCTGAACGCTAAATTCCACGCCAGCGAAGCGGATATTGTCGCCCAGGCGGGCTATCCGTCGGCGGTGACCATCGCCACCAACATGGCCGGTCGTGGTACCGATATTATGCTCGGCGGTAGCTGGCAGGCAGAGGTCGCGGCGCTGGAAGATCCGACGCCAGAGCAAATCGAACAGATTAAAGCCGACTGGCAGGTTCGTCATGATGCCGTTCTGGCGGCGGGCGGTCTGCACATTATCGGTACCGAGCGTCATGAATCCCGTCGTATTGATAACCAGCTGCGCGGCCGTTCCGGTCGTCAGGGGGATGCCGGTTCTTCGCGCTTCTACCTGTCGATGGAAGATGCCCTGATGCGTATCTTTGCCTCCGATCGCGTCTCCGGCATGATGCGTAAGCTGGGTATGAAGCCAGGCGAAGCGATTGAGCACCCATGGGTGACCAAAGCGATTGCTAACGCACAGCGCAAAGTGGAAAGCCGCAACTTCGATATTCGTAAGCAGCTGCTGGAATATGACGATGTTGCCAACGATCAGCGCCGGGCGATCTATAGCCAGCGTAACGAGCTGCTGGATGTTTCTGACGTGAGCGAAACCATCAACAGCATCCGTGAAGACGTGTTCAAAGCGACTATCGACGCGCATATTCCGCCGCAGTCGCTGGAAGAAATGTGGGATGTGGAAGGCCTGCAGGAACGTCTGAAAAACGACTTCGATCTTGATCTGCCGCTGAAAGAGTGGCTGGATAAAGAGCCTGAGCTGCATGAAGAGACGCTGCGCGAACGTATTCTGCAGAGCGCGATTGAAACCTACCAGCGTAAGGAAGAGGTGGTCGGTGCCGAAATGATGCGTCATTTCGAGAAGGGCGTGATGCTGCAGACCCTCGATTCTCTGTGGAAAGAGCATCTGGCGGCGATGGACTATCTGCGCCAGGGTATCCATCTGCGCGGTTATGCACAGAAAGATCCGAAGCAGGAATATAAGCGTGAATCGTTCTCCATGTTTGCCGCGATGCTGGAATCACTGAAGTATGAAGTGATCAGCACCCTGAGCAAGGTTCAGGTGCGGATGCCGGAAGAAGTGGAGGCGATGGAGCAGCAGCGTCGCGAAGAAGCCGAGCGTCTGGCGCAGATGCAGCAGCTTAGCCATCAGGATGACGAGACCGCCGCCGCCGCCGCACTGGCTGAGGAGACGGGCGAGCGCAAGGTCGGCCGGAACGATCCGTGCCCGTGTGGTTCTGGTAAAAAATACAAACAGTGCCATGGTCGTCTGAGTTAAGCTCAGAGAATAAAACTAAAGGCGCAGATATCTGCGCCTTTTTTATGGAATTAACACAATGAAAAAACTACAAATTTCTGTTGGCATTATCCGTAACCCGCAGGGCGAAATCTTTATTACCCAGCGGGCAGCCGACGCTCATATGGCCAATAAACTCGAGTTTCCCGGGGGGAAAATTGAAGCCGGGGAATCCCCGGAGCAGGCGCTGACGCGTGAACTTCAGGAAGAGGTGGGTATTACGGTAGAGTCATCCCGGCTGTTTGATAAGCTGGAGTATCAGTTCCCGGATCGGCATATTACGCTGTGGTTCTGGCTGGTCGAGACGTGGGCTGGTGAACCGTGGGGCAAAGAGGGGCAGTCGGGACGTTGGATTGCCCAGCAGGCGTTGGTGGCCGAGGCGTTTCCGCCGGCAAATGAGCCGGTTATTACGAAGTTAGTCCAGACCGCATTCTGAGCAAAAATTTTCCCGGACGAGGCTATCCGTCATCGCCATCCGGGATTTACCCCGACCGTGCAGCGCCCGGCCGGGCTGGCGCAATTACTGCTGTTCCTCGCTCCAGTCATCGGTATCGGACAAATCTCCGGCGCTAGGAATACGTTTTTCTTCCGCAGCCCACTCTCCGAGATCGATCAGCTGGCAGCGTTTTGAGCAAAATGGCCGAAACGGGCTACGCTCGTTCCAGACCACGGTTTTGCCACAGGTTGGGCAATTGACGATCGTCTCTTCTGACATTTTTGCTCCTTAACAACAAGCCAGTTCAAAATCAAAGCGCTCAGGTACGATCCCAAGCTCGCTGTCCAATGGCAGGAAGCGAATAGCAAACCGGCTCTTATGGCCGGAAATTTGCGGATACAGCTGACTGGCAATATCCAGGCGTAAACGCAGCAGGTCGGCATCTTCGCCATTGTCCTGATAAAAGCCGTTGAGGCTGGTCTGCTTGCGAAAAGGGGCCGAGTTACGAATCAGGTCGAGGATCAGCACCAGGGATTGCGTCAGCGGTGCAAGGCTGGCTAACCATCTTCCGACCTGTTCATCGCGATACACCTGAGGCATATGCAGCCAGACGTGTAACGTTGGTAAATCGAAGCTGCAGCAGCCGCCGGGAATGCTCAGACGCTGACGCACCAGGGCAATCAAGCGGTCTTCGCGCAGGAACTGGCCGATCCGCGGGGCGGACATCAGCGTACTGCCGCATTGCTTCAGCTGCTGGCGTAAGTCCTCAATGCGCTGGCGATCGACGCCGGGAACTTCCGCCCAGGATTGCAGTTTGCGCTGCTGGCGTTCCAGCTCTTTCAGCAGATCCGTTCGCACCTCGCCGCGCTCCAGAACATCTAAAAGATCGCCCGCGTTGCGGAAGAAATGGAGCGCATTGGCATAGGCGTCGATCGTCGGGTGAACGGTCAGCTGCTGCAGCAGAAATTCAATACGCAGCCAGGTGCGCATTTTTTCATTGAGTGGATGTTCAAATAGAACAGGGGTGTGCATTACGATTTTTCCTGTGAGGCGGCCTGCGATGCCAGCATAAGATACTTTTCGTGCAGGCGGGCGACGTCCGCTGCGATGGCATCCGGCGGGCCCATGTTTTCAATAACATCATCCGCAACGGCGAGGCGCTGTTCACGCGTCGCCTGGGCGGCAAGAATATGTTCGGCATGTTCACGGCTGACCCGATCGCGAAGCATCGTACGCGCGATCTGAGTTTCTGTGGGAACATCGACGACCAGCACGCGGTCAGCGTTGGCGGCCAGGTGGTTTTCAACCAGCAACGGGACCACCCAGAGGAGATAAGGCGTGCGAGAGGCCTGCATTTGTCTGCGCGTTTCCTGCTGGATGAGCGGATGCAGCAGCGCATTAAGCCAGGCTTTATCCTCAGGATGCGCAAAGATTTTTTCCCGCAACGCGCGGCGGTTCAGCGTGCCGTCATCATTGATCGTCAGCGAACCAAAATGCGCGGCAATGGCCTGCAGGGCGGGAGTGCCGGGTTCGACGACCTGACGGGCGATAATGTCTGCGTCGATAACGTTAACCCCAAGGTGAGAAAATGCATCAGCCACGGTGCTTTTACCACTGCCGATGCCGCCCGTTAACGCTACCGTATACCTCATGCTTTCCGATCCTGAACTGACTATATACACATTACGCTGCAGAGAAGTTCGTTATTCACCCGCGCCCTGGCCTTGTGAGCGATGCCTCATCAAGGCTGTCTCGGGCCAACGAACGGCCCTCACAATATAGACTGGATTGTTTTGTATATATAAATCAAGTAGTTAAAAATAATACGCTGGACAGTGATTATCGCAAGCGCGCTATTCGCTGTTCACCAGGTAAATTTATACGATTGTAGCGTAAAAAAAGTGAAAATCGCAGTCTTGCGCAGCCCTGATTCGCGCGTATGATAACGTCACTGGAGTTGTGCTCTCACAATAATGCAATTAACCCCAGGAATTCGCACATGCGTATCGAAGAAGATCTGAAGCTTGGTTTTAAAGACGTTCTTATCCGCCCAAAACGCTCTACCCTCAAAAGCCGTTCTGATGTTCAGCTGGAACGTGAATTCACTTTTAAACATTCTGCTCAGTCCTGGTCTGGCGTGCCGATCATCGCTGCTAACATGGATACCGTTGGTACCTTTGGCATGGCGAAGGCGCTGGCCTCATTCGGTATTCTGACCGCGGTTCACAAACACTATAGCGTTGAAGAGTGGCAGGGTTTTGTCCAGTCAGTTTCTGCTGATGTGCTGAAATACGTTATGGTGTCCACCGGGACTTCTGATGTGGATTTCGAAAAAACCAAACAGATCCTCACTCAGAACCCGCAGCTCAACTTCGTCTGTATCGACGTGGCGAATGGTTATTCTGAACACTTTGTCCAGTTTGTCGCCAAAGCGCGCGAAGCCTGGCCGCAGAAAACCATCTGTGCGGGTAACGTCGTCACCGGCGAAATGTGCGAAGAACTGATTCTGTCCGGTGCCGATATTGTGAAAGTGGGCATCGGCCCGGGTTCCGTGTGCACCACCCGCGTGAAGACCGGCGTCGGCTATCCGCAGCTCTCCGCCGTGATCGAATGTGCCGATGCGGCGCACGGCCTGGGCGGGCAGATCGTCAGCGATGGCGGCTGTACCATGCCGGGCGATGTGGCGAAAGCCTTCGGCGGCGGCGCTGATTTCGTCATGCTGGGCGGAATGCTGGCGGGTCATGAAGAGAGCGGTGGTACCGTCGTTGAAGAAAACGGCGAGAAATTCATGCTGTTCTACGGAATGAGTTCTGAATCAGCGATGACGCGTCATGTTGGCGGCGTGGCGCAGTACCGCGCGGCGGAAGGTAAAACCGTTAAGCTGCCTCTGCGCGGCCCGGTGGAAAATACCGCCCGTGATATTCTCGGCGGCCTGCGTTCTGCCTGCACCTATGTGGGCGCGTCTCGTCTGAAAGAGCTAACCAAACGCACGACCTTTATTCGCGTACAGGAACAAGAGAACCGCGTGTTCAATAGCCTGTAATGCCCGCTGCCGGCGCCGTATCGCGCCGGCATTTATCCCCCCATGCCGCTAATGGCGTCACCCAGATGAAAAATGGGTAAATACATCGCCACCACCAGCACACCGACAATCGTCCCGGTAATGAGCAACAGCGCGGGTTCCAGCAGCGTCGCCAGGTTTTCGGCCTGATAATGCGTCTGTTCGCTATGGTGACGGGCGAGATTTTCCAGCATGGTATCCAGCGACCCCGATGCTTCACCGGTACGGATCAGCTGCAGGCATAGCGGCGTAAAACCTCCGCTGCGGGCGAGGGCCTGCCAGATGGGCATCCCGTGGGTAATCTGCGTATACGCGTGATGGATCCGCTGGCGCCACAGCGGGCAGCTCAGCGTTTGCTCTACGCTTTCCAGACCCTGCAGAAAGCTGATGCCGGCGCTCTGGGTGAGGGTGAGAACGGTGAAGATCTGGCTGAGCGACTGCCCGCGCATCAGCTTACCGGCCACCGGCAGGGCGTGAAGCATTTTTTGTCGCTGCAGCAGCCAGTGCGGGCGACGACGGGCAAGACGGTTCAGGAGAGCAGGTAACACCAGCAGCAGAATCAGCGCTGGCTGAGACTTTCGCTGGCGGCAATAACAAGCCGCGTCAGTAGCGGTAGTGGCGTATTAAACGTTTGATAGATAGCGGAAAATTCAGGAAGAACAAACCACAACATCGCGGTAATGACCAGCAGCGCCATGCTCAAAATGATGAGGGGATAGCGCAGCGCTTTTTTGACTTTCTCCGCCAGCTGCTGCTGTTCCCGCTGCTGGTGAGCGAGCTGCAGGCAGCACAGATCCAGTTTACCGGTGAGCTCACCGGTGCGGATCATCGCCAGATAGAGTGGAGGAAAGGCCTGCGGCCATTTCTCCAGAGCGTCAGAGAGTGAAATGCCCTGTGTCAGCTCCTGAGCCAAAGAGCGCAGCAGGGCCTGCCACTGCGGGGTAGACTGCTGCTGCGCCAGCAGTTCGAGCCCTTCAGCCAGAGGAAGCCCGGCCTGCAGGAGCGCGGCCAGCTGGCGCACAATCTGGCCACTGTAGCGCGGGTGCCAGAGCGCATTTTTGACCGCGCAACGGCGAAGCGTCAGCGGAATAATGCGTTCATGCTGAAGCGTCTGCAAGGCCGCCAGTCGGCTACTTTCCCATAACGTCCCCTGACAGGGGGCGCCCCGGGTATCGACCCCTTGCCAGCACCAGAGACGGTCAGTTGCCATGAGGGATCCCCAGTACGCGTATCACTTCCTCGAAGTTGGTCAGCCCTTGCCCGACCGCCTGACAGCCGCTTTCAAACAAGGTCATCATCCCGGACTCGCGCGCCAGAGATTCGACTTCCGCGGCGCTAAGGCCGTGGGCAATGGCCAGGCGCAGCGCGCTATTCACCGGCAGCAGTTCAAAGAGCGCCTGGCGGCCATAGTAGCCGTGATAGCACTGCGGGCAGCCCACCGCCTGCCAACGAGGGAGCGGATGTGGCCACAGGTTGTGCGGTACCTCGACGGTATCCCCGGTCTCACGGCGGCAGTGTACGCACAGTTTACGCACCAGGCGCTGAGCGATGACCAGCGACAGCGCGGAAGAGATCATCCAGCTGGCCACGCCCATTTGCTGCAGGCGGACAAGGGTCTCGCTGGTGGAGTTGGTATGCAGCGTCGAGAGCACCAGGTGCCCGGTTTGCGCCGCTTTAATGGCAATTTCTGCGGTTTCCGCATCGCGAATTTCACCGACCATAACGATGTCAGGATCCTGACGTAACAGCGCGCGCAGGACGCTGTGAAACGTGAGCCCGGAGCGGGTGTTAATCTGCGTCTGGTTCATCCCGGCGATAGGGATTTCCAGCGGGTCCTCGACGCTACAGATGTTGACCTGCTCCTGATTTCTGGCCTGCAGCGCGCTATAGAGGGTGACGGTTTTACCGCTGCCGGTGGGGCCGGTGACCAGGAGCAGGCCCTGCGGCTGGCTGAGCGCCGCGCGAAAGGCGGCGAGCTGAGGGGATGACAGCCCCAACGCTTCCAGCTCCAGCGCCTGTTCTACCTGATGCAGTAAACGCAGAACGATTTTTTCCCCGTGACGGCAGGGGAGCGTGGCAATACGAAAAGAGACCGGGCGGCCGCACAGGGTCAGGGTAAACTGGCCGTCCTGCGGCAGACGATGCTCGGCGATGTCCAGATTGCCGAGCACCTTAAGGCGCGCGGCGATCGGGGCTGCGAGTTCTGATGGCAGAAGCGGGAGCGGGTGGAGTACGCCATCGACCCGCAGGCGGATCCGCAGGTTATTCTCCTCGGGTTCGATATGAATATCGGATGCCCGTTGACGTAGCGCCTGCTCAAGGACCTGATTAACCCGTTCGATAATACCGGGCGCGGTATCGCCGCCGACAGGAAGTGAGGGGGGAGCGGAAGCATGTTGCCGCTTATTCATCTGGTCCTGGCTCCAGCACTCGATATCGATTCGTTTCTGCGTGGCGAAGCGCAGCGCCTCCAGCAGTTCCGGCGCCGGAGCATCGACCACCGCGATCGCGATGGTTTGTTCATCGCTGTTCAGCAGCAGGGCGTGGTAGCGCAGGCAGAGAGGGATTAATTGTTCAGCTTTCATTGCGGCGGTCTCAGTTTACGCGAAAGACGTCTTCGCAGGCCTGTTTGAGCTCGCCGTTGCTGGCAATCCCGCAGACGCGCTGCCAGCCGGTAATGCCGCCTGCGTTATCCCAGACTGGGGTCATAGTAACGCTCAGGCCATTGAGGCTCTCCTGACCATCCAGGGTGACAATACCCTGCGCCACGCTCATCGCGGCGACGTAACGCGTGGTGGTCGGGGAGGGGATGCCGTTGCTGCCGCCATCACAGCTGGTGAGACCGCCGTGTTCGAGAGCGCATAATTCAATGGCCGTGCGGTACGGCACAAAGGTTTGCAGCATGTCGGTGAGGGCCGCTTTGCGCAGGTAGTTCTGGTAGGCCGGAATGCCAATGGCGCTCAGGATGGCAATGATCCCAATGACCACCATCAGTTCGATCAGAGTAAAACCGCGTTGTCTGTCCATAAGTGCTCCTGGTTATTTTTGGGCACTGTGACGGGCTTTCGCTGCGATGGCGACGGAGAAATGAGAAGGCGGGGAACGGGGTTCCAGGCTTTTTGCGATGATTGCAGGCGGAGCGGCGAGAGATATAAGCGGCCTCGCAAAAGGCAACCCCGGTCGGTGACGGAAACCGGGGAAGGTTATCAGCGAAAACGCATGGAAAGATCAAGCGCGCGCACGTGTTTGGTCAGCGCGCCGACGGAGATGTAATCAACGCCGGTTTCGGCAAATTCGCGGATAGTGTTGAAGGTGACATTGCCGGAGACTTCCAGTGCCGCCTGACCGTTGTTCCGCTTCACCGCTTCACGCATCAGGTCGGTGGTGAAGTTGTCGAGCATGATGATATCCGCGCCAGCTTTGAGCGCTTCATCCAGCTCATCAAGCGACTCTACCTCCACTTCCACCGGCACATCCGGGTGCATCCAGAAGGCTTTTTCCACCGCCTGGCGTACCGAGCCCGAGGCAATAATGTGGTTTTCTTTGATCAGGAAAGCATCGGATAGCCCCAGCCGATGGTTTGCGCCGCCGCCGCACAAGACGGCATACTTCAGCGCGGTGCGCAGACCTGGTAGGGTTTTACGTGTATCCAGCAGTTGGGTTTTGGTTCCCGCCAGCAGGTTCACATAGCGACGCACTTCGCTGGCGACGCCGGATAAGGTCTGCACGAAGTTCAGCGCGGTGCGCTCACCGGTCAGCAGCAGGCGGGAGGGACCATCCAGTTCGAACAACGGCTGGTCCGCCTTAATCGTATCGCCATCCTCGACGTGCCAGGTGAGGCTGACATCGTCGCCAGCCAGCTGAATAAACACTTCTTCAACCCAGCGCTTACCGCAAAATACACCGTCCTCGCGAGTAATGATGACCGCATGCGAGCGCGCGTCTTCCGGCAATAATTGCGCGCTAATATCGTTGTTAGCATTGACCTCGCCACCGAGATCTTCGCGCAGTGACTGGGCGACGGCAGCGGTGATATCCTGGTTAATGCGCTCCAGCAGCGCGTCACGGCGGCGGTCGGGATTGTAGCGACGAGGCGACATGATAAAGCTCCAGATAGATAAGATTCAGCAGTGGGAAACATGCTAACCTGAACAGCGTTTCTACACCATATACACTTCGTTGTTCAGGGCATCTCCGCACCGGCTGTTCTTCCGCTTCCGGGGCGTGATTCGCGAGTTGTCCTGCCGCGATCGGAACGATTTGTGTATGATAATCAGCATCCTTTGGGCCATGGGCGGCCCGGGATCATGAGTTAGCGAAAGGAGACTCCACATGCAGTTGAATGGGGGATGGCTGGTGGATGCGCGTCGGGTTCCTTCGCCGCACCATGATTGCCGCCCGGATGATGAAGCCCCTTCCTTATTGGTGGTGCATAATATTAGTCTGCCGCCGGGTGAATTTGGCGGCCCGTGGATTGATGCCTTGTTCAGCGGCACGCTCGATGCCAATGCTCATCCTTTCTTTGCCGAAATCGCTCATCTGCGCGTTTCGGCGCATTGTCTGATTCGTCGTGATGGCGAAATCGTGCAGTATGTTCCTTTCGATAAGCGCGCATGGCACGCGGGCGTCTCCAGCTATCATGGGCGCGAACGCTGTAATGACTTTTCGATTGGTATTGAGCTGGAAGGGACCGACACTCTGGCTTATACCGATGCGCAGTACCAACAGCTGGCGGCAGTCGCACAGCAGCTGATCGCGCTGTATCCGGCCATCGCTGACAATATCACGGGCCATAGCGATATTGCGCCGGTGCGGAAAACGGATCCCGGTCCGGCTTTTGACTGGGCAAAATTTCGCGGTCTGTTGGCCGCTTCGTCAGATAAGGAGATGCCATGACGTTGTTTACTACGCTGCTGGTACTCATCGCTGAGCGTCTGTTTAAGCTCGGTGAACACTGGCAGCTCGATCACCGGCTGGAAGTGCTGTTTCGCCGGGTGAAGCATTTTTCGCTGCCTGGTACCCTGCTGATGACCGCCGCGGCCATGGCGGTGGTGTTTATCATTCAGCGCGCGCTGCACGGGGTGTTGTTTAATGTCCCACTGCTGGTTTTCTGGATTTTACTGGGCCTGCTGTGCATCGGCGCGGGCAGGGTGCGCCTGCACTATCATGCTTATCTGCAAGCCGCATCACGTAACGATCGCCATGCCTGCGATGCAATGGCCAGCGAACTAACGCTCATCCACGGCGTGCCGCCGGGCTGTGACACCCGCGAATTCCTCAGCGAGTTGCAAAACGCGCTTCTGTGGATTAACTACCGCTACTACCTGGCGCCGCTGTTCTGGTTTGTGGTCGGTGGGCAGTGGGGGCCGATCACGTTGATTGGCTACTGCGTTCTGCGCGCCTGGCAGACGTGGCTGGCGCGTTACCAGACCCCACGCCATCGCTTACAGTCGGGCATTGATGCCATTCTGCACGTGGTGGACTGGCTGCCGGTACGACTGGTTGGCGTGGTGTATGCGTTAATTGGTCATGGCGAAAGGGCTCTTCCTGCCTGGTTCGCCTCGCTGGGCGATCGCCACTCTTCGCAGTACCAGGTCCTGACCCGACTGGCGCAGTATTCGCTGGCGCGCGAGCCGCACGTGGATAAAGTCGCAACGCCGAAAGCGGCGGTTTCGATGGCCAAGAAAACCTCGCTGGTGGTGGTGGTGATCATGGCGCTGCTGACGATTTACGGGACCTTGATTTAAGCCCTACCCGCCGTGGGCGGGGTTTTATGGCGTATCAGCAGGCGGGATGCCGAAGTCGGGCATCCCGTTTTCCTGCCAGCGAACCCGTGACGGCCTGAAAATCAGCGCTGCCCGGCGGCAGAGACTAAGGTGCGTGTTTTACCGTAAATAATCGTCAGGATCGCCGGGACGCTGAAGGCGACGACGATGGCTATCACCTCGTAGATAGCTTTTGATTCCGGGCCGCTGAACAGACCCAATTCGAATACATTCAGCACCGGCAGGAAGCTGTAGGTTTTTACCCGCAACAGCCCGGTGATCGCTCCCCCCATTGCGGCGCCGATGCAGCCGAAGATAAACAACATCCGGTATTTCAGGTTCACGCCGTACAGAGCCGGTTCGGTTATGCCGAAGAAGGCTGAGATCGATGCTGAGATCGCGAGCTGTTTGTCCTTAAGGTTGCGGGCGATAAAAATAGCGCCGAATGCTGCCCCGAACTGCCCCATGACCGCTGACATAAACATTGCCATTACCGTGTCGTAACCGTTCACCTGCATGTTGATCAGCGCAATCGGGATAATGCCCCAGTGTACGCCAAACACGACGAACAGCTGGCCAATCCCCGCCAGCAGCGCGCCAGAGAGCATTGGACTGAGATTGTAGAGCCATGTGTAGCTGTTGGCGATGCCGATCCCGACATAATCGGCAATGGGGCCAATCACCGTAAACACGACAAAACCGCAGATAATTAGCGACAGGCAGGGGACAAATACCAGCGCCGCGACTTCTGGCACCACTTTTTTGCACCAGCGTTCGACGTAGCTCAGAAACCAGACCGCAAAGATCGCCGGGATTACCGCACCTCCGTAAATCTTCAGCGGAAAGGTGAGGTGAAAGAGCTCCACGCTGTTGGGGGTTGCGGCGTCGGTAAGCGGGAAGATCATCGCGGCAGTCAGCGCCAGTGCGGTGAAACGACTGGTCTTAAATTTATCCGCGGCGGTCACGGCAATAAACATCGGTAACATGACGAATACGCCGCTGGAGAGCGCATTGAAGACCACGAACAGCCAGGATTTTGTCGAGATAAGATCCATCGTTTGTAGTAGAACCACCAGCCCTTTCACCACCCCGACTCCGGCCAGGACGCCAATGTAGGGAGTAAAGATTGCCGACAGTGTCGCCAGCAGACGGTTAAACAAAGAAGTTTTGACGACCTCTGGGGTTGTGGTATCGCTATGAACGGGCATCAGGGTGTTCATAGCGGCGTAAATTTTTTCAACCTTCGGGCCAATGACTATCTGGAACTGGCTGCCGTTGTTGACCAGTTTGACCACCTCGGGGAGCTTGTACAGCTGTTCCTCATCGATCAGGGCCTCATCCTTGAGGTTCAGGCGTAGACGGGTTGCGCAGTGAGTCGCATGTTCAATGTTTTCCCGGCCACCCACGGCGGAGAGGATCTGTTCTGCAATGGTATTAAATTGAGTCGCCATAACGAGGCACCTTATAGAAATAGGTAGGGTACAGGCTGTAGATCAGGCGTAATCGCCTGGTTTGGTTTTGCTTTTTACGGCCACGCCGAAGTCGGTAAAGATACGCTGTGGCAAGTTATTGCCTTTTGCTTCGGCAATATGGTGTGCGAGGATTTGGAACGGGACGATCAGCAGCAGTGGCGCCACGGTTTCCGGAACGTTGATACCCAGCGCCAGGGTATGTGGATCGTCGCTTTCGCCCGGAGTGACGGTATAGACTGAGGCGGTATGCCGCTGTTCGTATTGGCGCAGTAGCAGCAGACGTTCGCGAGCGATGCCCGGTACATCGAGGAAAAACAGACGATGCTGCGAATTAATTTCAAAATATGGTCCATGCATAAACACTTCCATCTCAATTCCCTGTGACGGTACGCGCACGGTCTCGGTGAATTTGGTTGCCATCTCCATGCATACCCCGACCGCCGGACCATAGCCGATACTGGTGAAACGTGGGGACGAGACCAGATCGTCGTGCCAGCGGCGGAAGAAAATTTCGGTCGCCTCGATAATGCTCGGGATTGCACCTACCGCCTCACGCAGCATCTTCAGTTCCCGCTGTTCACAGGCTTCATCAATGGCATCAATGCTCCGGGCATGGCGCAGGCCCATTAGCATCAGCGTCAGGATCGTCGCAACATAACCCTTGGTGACGTAGCCGACACGTTCTTCACCGATATCCAGTAGCACAAGGCGATCGGCAGTTCTGGCGAGTTCGCTTTGCGGTTTGCTGGTTACACCTAGGGTATTGACCGGGAACTGCTGCTTTAGCGCCGCCAGGGCGTGCAGGGTTGAGGTGCTTTCTCCGCTCTGGGAAACGGCGACGACGGTGCGGACTGCCGGGTTGTGTTTTTCAAAATGCTGATAGTGGAATGGTTCGGCGATGCTGACGCGCACGGCGGAGAGACTTTCGATGTAATACTTAGCGCTGACGGCGGCGTTTACGCTGGAGCCGGTCGCCAGAATCAGCCACTCGCTGTCGTCGGCGATGGCCGGAATATTCTGCGGATAGTTATCCAGAATATGCGCAAGCGTGGCCTGCTCTTCGTGGATATAGGTCATCATCGTGGGTTTCATTGGGTCGCTCCGCTATGGGGATATGGGGGAAAAAAACTGAAAGCGTTTTCAGTAAAATATTATGAAATAAAATTAACCGTCAATTTTGTTGATTGTTATCTGTGATGATGATCTTGATTTTTTATCCGGCCGGGTTGCTGCCGGGCGACAATTAGGCGGATTCCGCGGGGAGAAGCAGAGGAGTAATCGGAGTGGATTCAGGCAACCTATCCTGCAACAGCATCATCATTTGATTAATAACCTGTTGACCAAGTTCGTTATTTTTATGATCGACGGTAGTGATACGCGGGATGAAATATTCGCTACCGGGGAAATATTCACAGCTGGCGACGGCAATATCATCAGGAACCGACAGTTTATGATCTTTCAAGGCGCGGATGGCCCCCATCGCCACGCGATCGTTGATCGCCAGCAGCGCCTGGGGTAGGGGGCGGCCGGATTTCAGCAGCTGCTCTACGGCCTGATACCCGTGCTGTGGGTAGAAGTTGGTCTCGACGATCGGCACTGACTTCGCCGGGATTCCCGCTTCCTCCAGAGTCTGCAGAAAGGCGCCGATACGCTGGCCGGTCATATATACGCCGGAGGATCCGCCGATAAATGCGAGGTCGCGATAGCCTTTTTCCAGCAGATAGCGGGCGATCATGATGACACAATTGACCTGATCTCGCTGCAGGCAGGTGTAGTGGTAGCGTGCGAGTTTACGACCAACGACGATCACCGGCAGTACTGCAATAAGCTTTTGTAAACCTTCAAGATAGCCGTCTGGAATGGTCAGGTAGTCGATATTACCGCCGAGAATAATGACGCCGTCGAGCTGGCTATCGATAATACTGCTGAAGATCTGGTCTTCAGCGACGATTGGCTCCGGGCCACTGCGCTTGTTTGCTGATTGGGTATCAAACAGGACAATTTTGTATCCGGCCTGCAGACAGGATTTTTCAATCTGCTCAACCAGAGTGGCAAAGTAGGGGTTGGTAATATCGGATACCACAATCGCCAGCGTCATACTCTTGCGAGAAATCATGCTGCGTGCCATCAGGTTAGGGCTGAACTGGTGTTCGTCGATCACCTTTTGTACTTTGGCGCGCGTTTTGTCAGACACCCAGCTATTTTTGTTGAGAACCCGCGAAACGGTGGCGATAGAGACGTTAGCCAGCTCGGCAATATCCTTGATAGTGAGGTTTTTTTTCATTGGCCACCCAGGTCCTTTTGTCAACGGTAACGACAGGATGGTACATCACTTTTGGCGGAGGGTGAACGCTCTGTACCCAATGAGGTACAGAGCATGGAGAAGGACTAATGGACTTTTACCGTGCCGGCGTTTTTCTGTTTAAACAGATAGCCGATACCCAGAACCGCAATCCATACCGGGATCAGGTAAACGGAAATCGCCATGCCTGGGGTCATCAGCATAATCACCAGCACCGCCACCATGAACAGCAGGCAGACCCAGTTACCGACCGGGTAAAACAGCGCCGGGAAGCGAGAGATCACGCCCTGCTGCTGTTTTGCGCGACGGAACTTGATATGCGCCAGGCTAATCATCGCCCAGTTAATCACCAGCGCCGAGACCACCAGCGCCATCAACAGGCCAAACGCCGACTCCGGCGCCAGGTAGTTAATCAGTACGCACAGGGCGGTGACCACCGCAGAGACCAGAATCGTGTTGACCGGTACGCCGCGTTTGTCGACGCTCATCAGCGCTTTCGGCGCGTTGCCCTGTTGAGCCAGGCCAAACAGCATTCGGCTGTTGCAATATACGCAGCTGTTGTACACGGAAAGCGCCGCGGTCAGCACCACCACGTTGAGCGCGTTAGCCACGAAGGTATCGCCCAGCTCGTGGAAGATCAGAACGAAGGGGCTGGTATCCGCGGTTACGCGCGTCCACGGCAGCAGTGAAAGCAGAACCGCCAGCGAGCCGACATAGAAAATCAGAATGCGGTAGATAACCTGATTGGTGGCTTTGGGAATGCTCTGCTCCGGGTTATCCGCCTCTGCGGCAGTAATCCCCACCAGCTCAAGACCGCCAAACGAGAACATGATGATGGCCATCATCATCACCAGCCCGGTGAAGCCATGCGGGAGAAAGCCGCCCTGATCCCACAGGTTACGAACGGTGGCCTGCGGGCCGCCGTTGCCGCTGAACAGCAGCCAGCCGCCGAAAAGAATCATCGCCACGACGGCGACCACTTTAATAATGGCGAACCAGAACTCCATTTCACCAAACACTTTGACGTTGGTCAGGTTGATGGCGTTGATGGCGATAAAGAACACGGCGGCGGAAACCCAGGTCGGGATCTCTGGCCACCAGAACTGGATATATTTCCCGACGGCGGTCAGCTCGGCCATGGCCACCAGAACGTACAGCACCCAGTAGTTCCAGCCGGAGGCAAAGCCGGCAAAACCCCCCCAGTATTTATAGGCGAAATGACTGAATGACCCTGCCACAGGTTCTTCTACGACCATCTCACCCAGCTGACGCATGATCAGGAAGGCGATAAAACCGGCGATTGCATAGCCCAGAATGATGCCCGGACCCGCGGATTGAATAACGGATGCGCTGCCCAGAAACAGGCCGGTGCCGATCGCACCGCCCAGGGCAATAAGCTGAATATGGCGGTTTTTCAGGCCGCGCTTGAGCCGATCGCCATGCTGTTGACCTTCCATCATGAAACCTCGTGTGTGGTTATTCTGTTTATACGCGTCATCCTTCAGGCTGCTGCTTCGTGGTCTGTCCCTGCCAGAGATAGCATAGCTATCAATATTCAAGGGAGCTTTGGTCCGCGCAGTCCTGAGGTATTCAGCTTACATATTGTTGTGTGGGTGTAATTACGAAATTCCGTTTCCGTATTAATTACTTTACGCAAGGCGAAATATAAAATCATCAAAAGGCCTTTCGTCTCATGGAGAATAGTGATAAGCGCCAGCGAATGCACCTGCTTTATGAAGGGGTGATGACGAAGCGAACAAAAAGAAACCATTTGTAAATGGCCCGCGGCTCAGGAGGGAATGGTTGAGTTGGTTTTTTATTCACTTAAATAGAATAAAAAACCATGTTTTTCTGAGTTGAATCGGTTCAGATAGCGTAACTTTTCGTTTCATAAAGGTTAACGCTACCTCTTATTGGGTAAATGCATCATTTGTGTGAAGTTACAATTCTGAAATGTTATTTCTGTAAGGTTGTTAAAATGTGCGTGGTTTACTGATTTCAATCAAAACCTGTATGGACAGAAGGTGAATACTTTGTTACTTTACCGATACGAACTGCGAATTGGTAAGACCAATTGACTACGGGCTAATGGCAGAGACAGGGAATATGGCCTACAGCAAAATCCGCCAACCAAAACTATCCGATGTGATAGAGCAGCAGCTTGAGTTTTTAATCCTTGAGGGGACCTTACGCCCCGGTGAAAAACTCCCGCCTGAACGCGAACTGGCCAAACAGTTCGACGTTTCCCGTCCCTCGCTGCGTGAGGCGATTCAACGCCTCGAAGCCAAGGGCCTGTTGCTTCGTCGCCAGGGCGGTGGAACTTTTGTACAAAGCAGCCTGTGGCAGAGCTTCAGCGACCCGCTGGTAGAGCTACTGTCCGATCACCCTGAATCCCAATTTGACCTGCTGGAAACCCGTCACGCGCTGGAAGGCATCGCGGCTTATTACGCGGCGCTACGCAGCAATGATGCCGACCGCGAACGTATTCGCGAGCTGCATCAGGCTATCGAACGGGCTCAGCAGTCCGGCGATCTTGACGCCGAATCCGATGCCGTCGTCCAGTATCAAATTGCCGTCACCGAAGCGGCGCATAATGTCGTGCTGCTCCATCTGCTACGCTGCATGGAGCCGATGCTCGCGCAAAACGTTCGTCAGAACTTTGAATTGTTGTACGCCCGTCGGGAAATGCTCCCACAGGTCAGCAATCATCGTACTCGTATTTTCGAGGCGATAATCGCCGGGGAGCCGGAGCAGGCGCGTGAAGCGTCGCATCGCCACCTGGCGTTCATTGAAGAAATTTTGCTGGATCGTAGCCGTGAGGAAAGTCGTCGAGAACGCTCACTGCGCCGTTTACAGCAACGGAAAGATGAGAACTCCGGTTCTTAAGCGCCATTTTTTAGAGCGCGGCAACTAAACGCAGAACCTGTCTTATTGCGCTTTTAGTTTCAGCAGCCCTAAATAATTCGGCTTGTATCGCGGCGGCAAGCGTCGGAATCCCCGGGAGCATAGTTAACTCTGTGACTGGGGGGAGGACGAGAAGCCAACAATGAGACAATCCGAAGTATGACGGGCAAAGAGTGCAATGGGACAGGTTCCAGATTAATCAACGATTAGATAGATAAGGAATAACCCCCATGTCAGAACGTTTACCAAATGACGTGGATCCGATCGAAACTCGCGACTGGCTACAGGCGATCGAATCGGTCATCCGTGAAGAAGGTGTTGAGCGTGCTCAGTATCTGATTGACCAACTCCTTTCTGAAGCCCGCAAAGGCGGGGTACAGGTTGCTGCTGGCACATCTACGGGCAGTTACGTCAACACTATTGCCGTTGAAGATGAACCGGAATACCCGGGTAATCTGGATCTGGAACGCCGAATTCGTTCTGCGATTCGTTGGAACGCCATCATGACCGTTCTGCGCGCATCGAAAAAAGATCTCGAACTGGGCGGCCACATGGCTTCCTTCCAGTCCTCCGCGACCTTCTACGAAGTCTGCTTCAACCACTTCTTCCGCGCCCGCAACGAGCAGGATGGCGGCGATCTGGTTTACTTCCAGGGCCACATCTCCCCGGGCGTATACGCGCGTGCGTTCCTCGAAGGCCGTCTGACTGAAGAGCAGATGAACAACTTCCGTCAGGAAGTTCACGGTAAGGGGCTGTCTTCTTATCCGCACCCGAAACTGATGCCGGAATTCTGGCAGTTCCCGACCGTATCCATGGGTCTGGGCCCGATCGGTGCTATCTATCAGGCTAAATTCCTCAAGTATCTGGAACACCGCAGTCTGAAAGACACCTCGAAACAAACCGTTTACGCCTTCCTGGGCGACGGCGAGATGGACGAGCCGGAATCTAAAGGCGCGATCACCATCGCTACCCGTGAAAAACTGGATAACCTGGTCTTCGTCATCAACTGCAACCTGCAGCGTCTGGACGGCCCGGTCACCGGTAACGGCAAAATCATTAACGAACTGGAAGGCATCTTCGCCGGTGCCGGCTGGAACGTTATCAAGGTTATCTGGGGCGGTCGTTGGGATGAGCTGCTGCGTAAAGACACCAGCGGCAAGCTGATTCAACTGATGAACGAAACCGTTGACGGCGACTACCAGACCTTTAAATCAAAAGACGGCGCCTACGTTCGCGAGCACTTCTTCGGTAAATATCCGGAAACCGCCGCGCTGGTTGCTGACTGGACTGACGAGCAGATCTGGGCCCTGAACCGCGGCGGCCACGATCCGAAGAAAGTCTATGCTGCACTGAAAAAAGCGCAGGAAACCAAAGGCAAAGCGACCGTCATCCTGGCGCATACCATTAAAGGGTATGGCATGGGCGACACCGCTGAAGGTAAAAACATCGCTCACCAGGTGAAGAAAATGAACATGGACGGCGTACGCTACGTCCGCGATCGTTTCAGCGTCCCGGTAGCCGATGCCGATATCGAAAAACTGCCGTACGTGACCTTCCCGGAAGGTTCCGAAGAGCACACCTATCTGCACGCTCAGCGTCAGAAACTGCACGGCTATCTGCCGACCCGTCAGCCTAACTTCACCGAGAAGCTGGAGCTGCCGACCCTCGAAGATTTCGGCCCGCTGCTGGAAGAGCAGAACAAAGAAATCTCTACCACCATTGCCTTCGTTCGTGCTCTGAACGTGATGCTGAAGAACAAATCGATTAAAGATCGTCTGGTGCCGATCATCGCCGATGAAGCGCGTACTTTCGGTATGGAAGGTCTGTTCCGTCAAATCGGTATCTACAGCCCGAACGGTCAGCAGTACACCCCGCAGGACCGTGAGCAGGTTGCTTACTATAAAGAAGACGAGAAAGGTCAGATCCTGCAGGAAGGTATCAACGAACTGGGCGCAGGCGCATCCTGGCTGGCGGCGGCAACGTCTTACAGCACCAACAACCTGCCGATGATCCCGTTCTACATCTACTACTCGATGTTCGGTTTCCAGCGTATCGGCGACCTGTGCTGGCAGGCTGGCGATCAGCAGGCTCGCGGCTTCCTGGTAGGGGGCACTTCCGGTCGTACGACGCTGAACGGCGAAGGTCTGCAGCACGAAGATGGCCACAGCCATATTCAGTCTCTGACTATCCCGAACTGTATCTCTTACGATCCGTCTTATGCGTACGAAGTTGCGGTCATCATGCATGATGGTCTGGAGCGTATGTACGGTGAGAAACAAGAGAACGTTTACTACTACATCACCACGCTGAATGAAAACTACCACATGCCGGCGATGCCAGCAGGCGCCGAGGAAGGTATCCGTAAAGGTATCTACAAACTCGAAACCATCGAAGGTAGCAAAGGTAAAGTTCAGCTGCTGGGCTCCGGTTCGATCCTGCGTCACGTCCGTGAAGCAGCCGGGATCCTGGCGAAAGACTACGGCGTAGGTTCTGACGTCTACAGCGTGACCTCGTTCACTGAACTGGCGCGTGATGGCCAGGACTGCGAGCGTTGGAACATGCTGCACCCGCTGGAAACCCCGCGTGTACCGTACATCGCTCAGGTGATGAACGACGCGCCGGCCGTTGCATCTACCGACTATATGAAACTGTTCGCCGAGCAGGTCCGTACCTATGTACCGGCTGATGACTACCGCGTACTGGGTACTGACGGTTTCGGTCGTTCCGACAGCCGTGAGAACCTGCGTCACCACTTCGAAGTTGATGCTTCCTATGTGGTTGTAGCGGCGCTGGGCGAACTGGCTAAACGTGGTGAAATCGATAAGAAAGTGGTTGCCGATGCAATCATCAAATTCAACATCGATGCAGAAAAAGTTAACCCGCGTCTGGCGTAAGAGGTAAAAGAATAATGGCTATCGAAATCAACGTACCGGATATCGGGGCAGATGAAGTTGAAATCACCGAAATCCTGGTCAAAGTTGGCGACAAAGTTGAAGCTGAACAGTCGCTGATCACCGTAGAAGGCGACAAAGCCTCTATGGAAGTCCCGTCTCCGCAGGCAGGCGTGGTCAAAGAGATCAAAGTCTCTGTCGGCGACAAAACCGAGACCGGTAAACTGATCATGATTTTCGATTCCGCCGACGGTGCAGCAGACGCTGCACCTGCGAAGGAAGAGAAGCAAGAAGCGGCACCGGCACCGGCAGCAGCACCTGCTGCGGCAGCGGCAAAAGAGGTTCATGTACCGGATATCGGCGGTGACGAAGTTGAAGTCACTGAGATCATGGTCAAAGTGGGCGACACCGTTGCGGCTGAACAGTCGCTGATCACCGTAGAAGGCGACAAAGCTTCTATGGAAGTCCCGGCGCCGTTCGCGGGCACCGTGAAAGAAATCAAAATCAACACCGGCGACAAAGTGTCCACCGGCTCGCTGATCATGGTCTTCGAAGTGGCTGGCGCCGCTGCTCCGGCAGCACCTGCGCAGGCTGCTGCACCGGCTGCCGCGGCACCTGCTGCAACCGGCGTGAAAGACGTTAACGTACCGGACATCGGCGGCGACGAAGTTGAAGTCACTGAAGTGATGGTCAAAGTCGGCGATAAAGTTGCCGCTGAGCAGTCGCTGATCACCGTAGAAGGCGACAAAGCCTCTATGGAAGTTCCGGCGCCGTTCGCGGGCACCGTGAAAGAAATCAAAATCAGCACCGGCGACAAAGTGTCCACCGGCTCGCTGATTATGGTCTTCGAAGTGGAAGGCGCTGCGCCTGCCGCGGCTCCGGCTGCTGCTGCTCCGGCACCTGCTGCTAGCGCACCGGCTCCGGCGACAAAAACGGCAGCACCGGCGGCGAAAGCCGAAGGCAAATCTGAGTTCGCTGAAAACGACGCTTATGTTCACGCGACTCCGCTGATTCGCCGTCTGGCGCGCGAGTTCGGCGTTAACCTGGCGAAAGTGAAAGGTTCTGGCCGTAAAGGTCGTATCCTGCGCGAAGACGTTCAGGCGTATGTGAAAGACGCGGTTAAACGTGCTGAGTCTGCACCTGCCGCCGCGACCGGCGGCGGTCTGCCGGGCATGCTGCCATGGCCGAAAGTGGACTTCAGCAAGTTTGGCGAAGTGGAAGAAGTCGAGCTGGGTCGCATCCAGAAAATCTCTGGTGCTAACCTGAGCCGTAACTGGGTGATGATCCCGCACGTTACGCACTTCGACAAAACCGACATCACCGATCTGGAAGCCTTCCGCAAGCAGCAGAACGCTGAAGCTGAGAAGCGTAAACTGGACGTGAAATTCACGCCGGTTGTCTTCATCATGAAAGCCGTGGCCGCTGCGCTTGAGCAGATGCCGCGCTTCAACAGCTCGCTGTCTGAAGATGCGCAGCGTCTGACGCTGAAGAAATACATCAACATCGGTGTCGCGGTTGACACGCCGAATGGTCTGGTTGTTCCGGTATTTAAAGACGTGAACAAGAAGAGCATTACCGAGCTGTCTCGTGAACTGACGGTGATCTCGAAGAAAGCGCGTGACGGTAAGCTGACTGCGGGCGAAATGCAGGGCGGTTGCTTCACCATCTCCAGCATCGGCGGCCTGGGGACAACCCACTTCGCGCCGATTGTTAACGCGCCGGAAGTGGCTATCCTCGGTGTGTCCAAATCCGCGATGGAGCCGGTGTGGAATGGTAAAGAGTTTGTGCCGCGTCTGATGATGCCAATCTCTCTGTCCTTCGACCACCGTGTGATCGATGGTGCTGATGGTGCGCGCTTTATCACCATCATCAACAACATGCTGAGCGACATTCGCCGCCTGGTGATGTAAGCGAAAAGCCGGCCTGACGGCCGGCTTTTTTCTGCTAATCCCGTCTTCGTTTCGGGGTTACCAGCAACAAAGGACAAAATCGTTTGCCGTTTGTTGTTTCAAAATTGTTAACAATTTTGTAAAATGCAGGCGGATAGAACGTCCCGGTGGACATGGGCGTAATTTACACAAAATAATTCGAGTTGCGTCAAGGCGGCAAGGGAGTGAATCCCTGGAGCGTACAAGCAGTACGTAACCCGGGGTGAGCGAGCGCAGCCAACGCAGAGGCGGCTTGAAGGATGAAGTGTATAACAATAGCGTCAGACCCGCCGGATACAAACTACAGAGGTCATGATGAGTACTGAAATTAAAACTCAGGTCGTGGTACTTGGGGCAGGTCCTGCAGGTTATTCTGCTGCCTTCCGTTGCGCTGATTTAGGTCTGGAAACCGTCATCGTAGAACGTTACAACACCCTCGGCGGTGTTTGCCTGAACGTCGGTTGTATCCCTTCTAAAGCACTGCTGCACGTTGCTAAAGTTATCGAAGAAGCGAAAGCGCTGGCCGAGCACGGCATCGTTTTCGGTGAGCCGAAAACTGACATTGACAAGATCCGCACCTGGAAAGAAAAAGTCATCACTCAGCTGACCGGTGGTCTGGCTGGCATGGCCAAAGGTCGTAAAGTGAAGGT